>JBEPYX010000200.1:0-4325 GCA_041641155.1 Thermoflexus sp. | reverse complement strand
CCGTTGCAGATGCGCCTGGAGACCCTTCACGCGGAGGGGGGGACGGAGATCTACCAGGGGCTGTCGCTGGGGTTCCAAGAACTCTTCCGGGCCCGCCGGGTGGGCGTCCATTCGCACATCATCCTGCTCACCGATGGCCGAACCTACGGGGATGAGGAGCGCTGTCTGGCGATGGCGGATCAGGCCCGCGAGGCGGGGATTGGGATCAGCGCCTTCGGGATCGGGGAGGATTGGAACGACGCCCTGCTGGACGAGATCGCCGCTCGGAGCGGGGGGATCTCGGGATACATCGCCTCACCGGAGGAGATCCGGCGTCGATTCCTGGAGCATCTCGAGTGGCTCCAGAGCTGTGGCGCGGAGGATCTCTGGCTGATGGTGGAGCCGGCGGAGGGGGTTTGGGTGACCGCGCTCTATCAAACCCTGCCCGAGCTCCGGATCCCGCTCCGGGAGGGTTCCGCCTGGTATCTGGGCGTCCTGCCCACCTCACGACCCGTCCAGGCGCTGATCGAGTTCGCGCTCCCGCCTCTGGGGCCCGGCTTCTGGGAGGTGGCCCGGTTGAAGATCCGGGCACGCATCCCGGGGAACCCGCCCCGCTCGGAGGAGGCGGAGCGATCCGTTCCGGTCCACGCTCTCCCAGAGGAGCCGCTGATGGTCCCGCCGCCGGAGCCGCTGCTGGAGGCGCTCGCCCGGGTGGTTGTGTATCGCCTGCAGGAGCAGGCGTGGGCCGAGGTCCGGGCGGGGAAGCGGGCGGAAGGGGCGAAGAAGCTCCAGCAAGTGGGGACCCGCCTGCGGGAGCTGGGGATGTCGGAGCTGGCGCAGGAGGCGCTGGCGGCGGCCACCCGTTTGCTGCAGGGCGATTCAATTCCCCGGAGCCGGCAGCTCGCCTTAAAATACAGAACGCGGATGTTGATGCTCCCCCCGCCAGAGCCTGGAGGGCAGGGATGATCGAATGCCCGTTGTGCGGCCGAAAGTATCCTGTGGGTGCGCTGTTCTGCCCAGAGTGCGGAGTTTACCTGCTCACTGGCGGGCCGTTGCGCACCGAGCCTCTCCCGGAGGGGGTCTCGGTTCCCGTGGGCGCGCCGGCCGCCCCCCTCCCGGTTCCGGAGGCATCTCCCCAGAGCCTGGTGCTCCAGGTGTTGAGCTCAGGCCGTCGGGTGGTGATCCGTCCGGATCAGGAGGTTCTGGTGGGGCGGCTGGATGTGGGCCGGGGGATTTTTCCGCAGGTGGATCTGACGCCTGATGGCGGTCTGGAGGGCGGGGTCTCGCGGCGCCACGCGCGCATCTTCTTCCAGGATAACCGGTTTTACGTGGAGGACCTGGGCAGCACGAACGGGACATATCTGAACGGTCTTCGCCTGGAGCCTTATTCCCCTCGACCGCTGGGGGATGGCGATGAGCTTCGCCTGGGCCAGGTGCTGATCCGGGTGGGGCTGGTGCCGCGCGGGTAACTGGGCCTGGCGGGGGCGGTGCGAAGACGACGCGGTGAGGAAGGGCCGATGGCTTACACCGTTCTGATCCATTTGGTGAACGCCGATCCGATCCTGGCGGAGGTCGATCGGTTGCCCGAACCCCAGGATCAGGTGTTAATCTGTTCCAACGTGCGCCTCCGGGACGGGAAGGAAGTTCATTACATTGATCCAGAGGCAGTGCGCGTGATCATCCCGTGGCACCGGATCTCCTTCGTGGAGGTCCTGAACGTGAGGGACGAGGCGGAGATCATTAGCTTTGTGCGGGAGCGCTGAGATGGCCCAGACCCCGGTTCGATCGGAGGCGCCGGAGCGCCGGCGTATCCTGATCGTGGACGATGAGGCCCGGGTGCGGCAATTCATCCGCCTGAACCTGGAGCTGGAGGGATTTGAGGTTTTCGAGGCCTCGAACGGCCTGGAGGCCCTGGAGAAGGTCAAGGAGCTGCTGCCGGATCTGGTGATCCTGGACGTCATGATGCCGGAGCTGGATGGCTTCGAGACCTTGGCGTTGATCCGGGAGGTCAGCAATGTCCCCGTGATCATGCTCACCGTTCGGGCGGATGAGGCGGACAAGGTGCGGGGGCTCGAGCGGGGGGCGGACGATTACGTGACCAAGCCCTTCTCCCCCCGGGAGCTGGTCAGCCGGATCCGGGCGGTCCTGCGGCGGGTGGAGACGCCGGCCACGGCGGGCGGGGTGGTGCAGATCGATGATTATTTGACTATTGATTTTAACCGGCGGGTGGTGATCGCCGGGGGAAAGGAGATCAAGCTGCGCCCCACCGAGTGGCGGCTGCTTTACCATCTGGTGAACAACGCGGGCCGTGTCATGCATCACCAGAACCTGCTGGCCAAGGTGTGGGGATATGAATATCGAGACGAGACCCATTACCTCCGGCTCTACATCAACTACCTCCGCCAGAAGATCGAGCCGGACCCCTCCCATCCGCGTTACATCCTGACGGAGCGCGGGGTGGGATATCGGTTCGTGGATTTCCGGGGCGGGGAGCTGGAGCGGCTGAAGCAACAGGCATCGGGGCGCCCGGAGGCGCGATCGTAAGGATTCTTCTCCAACGCGGTAAGATTGCGTTATAATTGAAAATGGCATCGGGGCGTGGCGCAGCCAGGTTAGCGCACCACGTTTGGGACGTGGGGGTCGTCGGTTCAAATCCGACCGCCCCGACTGGATGCGGGCGTAGCTCAGCCGGGTAGAGCGCCTCCCTTCCAAGGAGGATGTCGCGGGTTCGAATCCCGTCGCCCGCTCCTCTTGCGCAGAGGGGCCCGTAGCTCAACGGCAGAGCAGCCGGCTCATAACCGGTCGGTTGCAGGTTCGAGTCCTGCCGGGCCCACAGGGTTTGCCGCTATCGGCCGGGGCGCCGAACGGCGTGCTCCTAGAGGGTGTTTATGTTGTTTTCCTGGCGGATATCCACCCGGATGGTTCACCATCCTGAACGACGCCCCTGTCCTCTGTGTTCATGGGCTTTCCTAGGCTTCCTCACCTCTCATCCTAGAGGTTCGTTCCTCTGTCTTACAACACGATGAGCCAGGTTGGGTGCTGGATCCCATCAAGGGAGCATGTGTTGGTCTAGAGGTGGAGCTCTGCTGGTCCTTATGCAACCCCAGTGGGTTTGGTTAAAATGATATTTGCAAGGCAGGGAAATCCGCCTCTCGCTCCAGCCTGTGTGGGGGCGTGAATCCATGCAGATCCGTTCCCTGCTGCGCTGGATCCGTCGCATGGGACCTGAGGATGGCCGTAAGAGATCCGGCGTAAAGGCGAACGGGCCATTTGAATTTCCGTTAGGTTCCCAGCCCAGAGGGCTTTGATGGCGTTTACGGTTCGGGATTTTGAGAGCCTGGTGCGTCTGCTGGACCGGCATCCTGAGTGGCTGGAGGCGCTGCGGCAGCGGCTGCTGACCCGGGAGCTGCTGCACGCCCCCGAGACGCTGCGGGCGATCGAGGGGACGCTGCGGACGCTGGGGGAGACGGTGGCCGCCCTGGCGGAGGTCCAGCGGCGGCATTATGAGGAGTTCCTGGCTGATCGGGCGGAGACAGATCGGCGGCTGGCGGCGCTGCAGGCGGAGGTGGCGGCTGCGCGGGCGGAGGCCGACCGCCGCTTCGCCGAGCTGGCCGAGGCCCTGGCCGCTCTCGCCGAGGCTCAGCGCCGCACCGAGGCGCGGTTGAGGGATGGGGAGGGGCAGCTGCGTGGGAACCGGGTGGAGGCTGAATATCTGCGGTACCATCGCCGTTATCGCCATCTGATCCGCGAGCCTCACATTCTTTCGTCGGAGGAGCGGGAGGCGTTGGTGGCGGCAGCGGAGGCGCGGGGGGCGATCGCTCCGGAGGAGGTGGATGATTTGGAGATGGCGGACGTGCTGGTGCGGGGGTGGCGACGGGAGGGGGAGGGAGAGGCCTATGCGGTGGTGGAGGTGTCGGGGGTGGTGCACACGGGGGATGTGGAAGGGGCGGCGGATCGGGCGGCGGTGTTGCGGCGGGCGTTACCGGGGGTGGAGGTGCTGGCGGTGGTGGCGGGGCCGGAGATCCATCCCCTGGCGGTGGCCGCTGCCCGACAGCGGGGGGTGTGGTGGCTGACGGATGGCCGCGCCTTCGCCCCCTACGAGATCCCAGAGGAGGGAACCCGGAAGGGAGATAGGGAGCCAACGGAGCGTTGAGAGATCCGGCCGAAGATCGGTTCCGGCGCGGCAGCTTCCGGACTGGGATAGAGGAGAAACCGGCTGCTTCGGCTTTTGTCCCCTTTGAGGGGTTCCTCTTCATTAAAATCCTTAGATCCTGGAGGTGGCCATGGACCGTCCATGGTATCGGTTCTATGACCCAGACGTCCCCCGGTCCCTGGGGTATCCAGCG
>JBEPYX010000199.1:0-4334 GCA_041641155.1 Thermoflexus sp. | reverse complement strand
TCCCGCCATCTCCTTCCAGGGGGCGCCCCGCTACGCCTGGGGTCCGCGGGTGGAGGCCGGCACGGCGGGCGCCGGCGCGGGAGCCCCTAACGCGACGCCGCAATAGGGGCACAGGCTCCACTCCAGACGCAACGGCCGCTGGCAGCGGGGGCATGGCTGCTTCAACCGGGTGTGGCAATACGGGCAGGCGATGAAATCCGCCTTCACCCGCCGGCCGCAGCCCGGGCATTGCTCGATCTCCTCCAGGCTCTGGAGGATCAACTCCTCCTCCAGCGCCCGCTCATAGGCCTCCGCCAGGGTCTCCCGCGGGCGCAGGATCAGGTAGATCAACAGCCCAGGGATGTTCAGGACAGCGACCAGCAACGTCGCCAGAAACTGGGTGGGCAGATCCTGGGTCCGCGACCGGATGTCCCGAAAGGTCCAGATCACCATACTCAGCCAGAACGCAGCGACCGTCGCGCCCAGGAAAGCCACTGGAAGCAGGATCAGATCCGTAAGGTCCATGGAATCCAAACCCTCGGCTGAGATCGGGGTCCCGGATACCGTAAGATCCCTTCGCCGGGCGAAGACAGGCAGGGTCTATCCATTGTAGGACCATTATAGCCCCATCCCGGGGAGGCAAGCACCTGATGAGCGCCTGGCCCCCCTTTACAACTCCCGGCCGCCGGGTTAAGATCGCTTCGGTCGGAGGCCGAGGGATCGGCCCGCGCTCATTCCCTGAACGGGGCCTGGCCCCTTCGGTTCCGGAGGAACGATGACCCCTCGGATCCGCGCCCGCTGGGCGCTGGTGCTGTGGAGCATCCCGATCGGCATCGGCCTGATCGGCGGCCTGGCCTGGGCCCTGCGGCCGCGGGCCGAAGCCGAGACCGCGCCGCTGGCCCGTCGGGAGTTGCAGGAGGCGATCCGCCAGCTCGATCTTTTCCTGCAAACTTACCCGACCACGCCGGGGGAGGCCGGGGGGGCCCTGGAGCGGGCCCGCTCGGCCTTCGAGCAGGCCGCCGGGCACCTGGTTTTGCGCCGCGCGGATGAGGTGCGACAGCGGCGGGCCGACTTCCAACGGCTCCAGGAGCTCGCCGCCGTCGGCGCCCCGGCGGAGGTCGTCCTGCCGCTCGCCCGTCAGCTTCGGGAGGCCCTGAACCGGCTGAAGGAAGCCGAGGGGGATCCCCGGCCGTGAACGGCGGCGGCCGCCTCGTCCTTATTGGGTCAATCCGGTTCCCAGCGGAGGTTCCCATGGCCGATCTCCACCTCATCGCGGAGCTAGCCACCGAGAACACGACAAAGATCGTGCTGCTGGTGATGGACGGCTTGGGGGGGATGCCGATGGAGCCCGGCGGGCCCACGGAGCTGGAGGCCGCCCACACCCCGAACATGGACCGCCTGGCCATGGAGGGGACCCTCGGGCTGCACATCCCCGTGCGGCCCGGGCTGGCCCCCGGGAGCGGCTACGCGCATCTGGCCCTCTTCGGCTACGACCCGCTCACCTACCCGGTCGGGCGCGGGGTGCTGGAGGCCGTCGGGATCGGCTTCCCGCTGGGGCCCCATGACGTGGCGGCGCGGGGCAACTTCGTCACCGTGGACGCCGAGGGGCGGGTCGTGGATCGGCGGGCCGGCCGGATCCCCACCGAGGTCAACATCCGGTTGGTGGAACGCCTGCGGACCATCCGCCTGGAAGGGGTCGAGGTGTTCGTCGAGCCTGTCAAGGAGCACCGCTTCGTCCTGGTCCTGCGCGGGGAAGGGCTCTCCCCGGCGCTCACGGAGACCGATCCTGGGCGGACGGGCGTGCCGCCCCTGCCGGTCCGTGCCCTCCAGCCGGAGGCGGAGCGCACGGCCGAGCTGGTCAACCGGTGGATCGAGCAAGCGCGGGCGCTCCTGGCCGACGCCCACCCGGCGAACATGGTCACCCTGCGCGGATTCGACCGCGCCCCCCATCTCCCGTCCTTCCGGGAGGTCTACAGGCTCCGGGCCGCCGCCGTGGCCGTCTATCCCATGTATCGGGGGGTGGCCCGCTTGGTCGGCATGGAGACCCTTGAGGTGCATGGGGAGGCCCCGGCGGAGATCTTCCGGGAGGCCGTCGCCCACTGGGATCGCTTCGACTTCTTCTTCATCCACATCAAGCCGACCGATAGCCGGGGGGAGGATGGGGACTTCGCGGCCAAGGTCCGGGTGATCGAGGCGGTGGACGCCGCCCTGCCGATCCTGCTGGAGCGCCAGCCGGACGTGCTGGTGATCACCGGGGATCACTCCACGCCCGCCGCGTTGCGCACCCACACCTGGCATCCGGTGCCGGTGCTCCTCTGGGCCCCGCGGACGGCCCGGCCCGATGGGGCGACGGGGTTCGGGGAACGGGCATGCCGAACCGGCGGCCTGGGGATCTTCATGGCCACGGATCTCATGCCCTTGATCCTGGCCCACGCGGGCCGGTTGTCCCGCCTGGGGGCCTGACCGTTCCGATGGAAGCGCCTTCCGCGATCCTCCTCCGGAGACGCGATGAGCGGATGCGATGGGTCCGGATGGGGACGATGGCTCCTGGCCTGGCTCGCCGTGGGGCTGACGGCCTGCCGCCCGTTTTCCCATCCGATGGAACGAACGTTTGACGGCCAGGAGGCGTTCCGCCACGTGCGGGCCCAGGTGGCGATGGGCCCCCGCTATCCGGGGAGCCCGGGCTGGGAGCGGGTCCAGGGTTACATCCGCGACCACGTCGTGAGGGAGGGGTGGGCCTTCGCCGTCCAGCCCTTCACCGCCGCCGGGCTCGCCGGGCGCAACCTGATCGCCCGGGCCGGCCGGGGCCCCGTGATCCTGCTGGGCGCGCATTACGACACGCGCCGTCGGGCGGATCGCGACCCCGCACGGCCCGAGGACCCGGTCCCCGGGGCCAACGACGGTGCCAGCGGCGTGGCCGTGCTCCTGGAGCTCGCCCGAGCCCTGGACCGTCCGCGCCTGCGCCACGAGGTCTGGCTGGTCTTCTTCGACGCGGAGGATCAGGGCGATCTCGACGGCTTGCCCTGGATCCTCGGCTCCACGCACTTCGCCGCCACGCTCCCGGTGACCCCGGTCGCGATGATCCTGGTAGACATGGTGGGGGATGCCGACCCGCAGTTTTACTACGAGCGCCATTCGGACCCATCGCTGCGGGAGCGGCTGTGGCGGATCGCCGCGGAGCTAGGCTATGGAAACTGGTTCGTCCCGGAGCCCCGCTGGGCGCTGGTGGATGATCACCTTCCCTTCCTGCAACGCGGGATCCCGGCGGTGGACATCATCGACTTCGATTACCCGGCGTGGCACACCACCGCCGACACGGTGGATCGCGTCTCCCCCCGGACGCTGGAGGCGGTCGGCCGGGTGCTGGAACGCTTCCTCGAGTCCGCCTCCCCGTGACCGCAGCGGATGTCGCCTGCTCCTTTCCGCCCCATTGATAAGGAATCTGCAGGCAAAAATGTTAAAATGGGAAAAAACCGCGACCGGGAGGCCCCCCATGGCGGAGCGCGTCGCCCTCTACCTCCAGGATGCCCATGACTTGCGGGACGCTATGCGGTATGTGCAATACGCCGAACAACGGGGCTTCGAGGCCGTCTGGCAGGCCGAATCCCGTCTGGTCCGCGACGCCATCGTCCCCATGGCCGCCTACGCCGCCGTGACCGAGCGCATCAAAGTCGCCTCCGGAGTGATCAACAATTGGACCCGCAACCCGGCCCTGATCGCGGCCACCTTCCTCACTTTGGACGATCTGGCCCCCAACCGCGTCATCCTCGGCATCGGCGCCTGGTGGGATCCGCTGGCCTCCAAGGTCGGCATCAAGCGGGAGAAGCCCCTCAAGGCCATGCGCGAGGTGGTGACGGTGGTGCGCGACCTCCTGGCCATGAAACGCGTGACGTTCCACGGCGAGTTCGTCCACCTCACCGATGTGGAGCTGGACGTGGTCTACGGGCGCCGGGAGCCGCGCAACGTCCCGATCTACATCGGGGCCACCGGCATGCAGATGATGGAGCTGGCCGGCGAGATCGCCGACGGCGTGTTGCTGAACTACCTCGTCTCGCCGAAGTACAACGAGATGGCCCTCCACCACCTGGAGATCGGGGCGAAGCGGGCCGGGCGGCGCCTGGAGGACATCGACCGGCCCCAGCTGGTGGTTTGCTCGGTGGACCACGACCGCAAGAAGGCCTTGGACAGCGCCCGCAGGCTGGTGACCCAGTATCTGGGCCAGCAGCCCCACATCATGAAGGCCAGCGGGGTGCCCCAGGAGCTGCTGGATGAGATCGGACGGATCCTCACCTGGCCGGCGACCCCCGAGCAGATCGAGCGGGCCATGGCCCTGGTGTCCGATGACATCGTCCAGC
>JBEPYX010000198.1:0-4355 GCA_041641155.1 Thermoflexus sp. | reverse complement strand
CACCCTCTCCCCCGATTGAACGCTGGGGCCTCTCCATCCCCTCCGACGGCCAGATCGATGTCCTCGCCCTCGGGGACGCCCACGAGCGGATGTGGCCCCGGACGATCGCCGAGGGCGCCGATTGCTCCATGCAGCCCACCGGGCACCCCAGCGGCCACCGGATCGCCCAGATCGGGTGGGACCACCCCCCCATGCCCTGGGATGGGACCCGCCTCGCCCGCCGGGAGGGAACCCCGCCCCGCCACCCTCGAGACCGTCGCCGGCGACGCCCACACCCCCGCCTTCCAGCCCGGCTTTTCCCCCGACGGACGCTTCCTCAGCTCCTTCATCCCCGAGGGGGAATGGGGCGCCCGAGTGGTCATGGAGCTGGAAACCGGAGCGCGCCGCCCCTGCATGGGTCCACGGCCTCCGCGGATGTGGCTGGAGCCCCCGAGGGGATCGCCTCTTCCACCGGCGCAACGAGAACGCCCTCGCCGCCCTCGAAGCCGTAACCCTGAACGGCCGCGTCGTCCGCCTCCCCCTCGACCCGTACACCGGGTTCGAGCGACTCGCCATCGCCCCGGACCGCGAGGCGTTGGCGAGGATCGCCTCATCCCCCGCTATACCGCTGCGCCGAACGTATCCCCCCCGATCCCCTCGCCGCCCCTCAGCCGATCCGCCGGACCGCACCCGATGGAATCCTGCGCACGGGCTCGACGACCCGCCGACCCATCCGGAAGGCGAGGGGAGCGGCCTCCCCCCCGCCCGCATCCGCATCCACGGCGGCCCGACCTCCCGGCGGGTGGCGACCGACAACGCGGACGCCCCGTTCTTCGCCACGCGGGGGTTCGCGGACCTCGAGGTGAACGACCGGGAGGCGCGGAAGGGGAAGCGGGGGGGCTGGATGGGGAGGACGCCGTGGGCGGCGCCCGGGCGCGGGTGGAGCGGGGCCTGGCCGACCCGAGGCGGCTGGCCATCAGGGGCAGCGCCGGCGGCTACACCGTCCTCAACGCCCTGATCCGCTACCCCGGCTTCTTCCGGGCGGGCATCTGCCTCTTCGGCGTCACCAACCTGTTCACCTTAGCCGCCGAGACCCATAAGTTCGAGGCCCACTACCTGGACACCCTGGTGGGGCCACTCCCAGAGGCCGCCGAGCGCTATCGGGCCTGGTCGCCCATCCTCCACGCCGACCGGATCCCGGACCCCGTGGCGATCTTCCAAGGCGCCGAGGACCGGGGGGTCCCCCCCTCGCAGGCCGAGGCCCGGGCCGACGCCCTGCGCCGCCGCGGGGTCCCCCATCTCGACCGGCTCTACCCCGGGGAAGGGCATGGCGGGCGCCGCCCGGAGACCCTTACGCCGTTCGATCAAGAGGTGGTGGGCTGTTCGCACGAGCGGACGACCGATGAACCGATCGGCCCCTTTCCCGGTGCGGTTTCGCCGCACCGGGAAAGGGGAAAAGGGACGGCGCGATGGGCGCCCTTCATGGCTGCACCGTCAGGGTCCCCACCATCCCGCCTTCCTTGTGCCCGGGCACCGTGCAGGCGAATGGATAGGTCCCGGGCTTCTCCGGCGCCTTGAACGAGATGTTCACCTTCTGGCCAGGCTGGATGGCCTCCTTCTCGAAGAGCACCCTCTGCCCATCGGTATCGTAGAGGACAAAGTTGTGCTCCAACGCGCCCCGGTTGTCCAACGTGATCTCCAGGGTCTGGCCCGGCTTCGCCGTCAGGGTGTTGGGCTTGAAGTACAGATCCCCCATCTCCACGATCAGACCGGCCCCACCCCCCGTGCCGCCTCCTCCGCCGCCGCAGGCGGCCAAAAGGATCCCTCCCACCAGCAGCACGAGTGTACCTCCCAAGATCCGCCGCATCGCTCAACCTCCAGGATCAAGATCCGGCCGCCCTGGGCACCCCAAGCGCGGCCCATCGGTCCAAGTTATGCTAACCCTGGCGGCTGAAACTGTCCATAACTCACCGGCCCAAATCGGAGCTCCGGCTCAACATTCCGGGACCCCCCTCAAACGGCAAAGGGGCCGCGCCGGTGCGCGGCCCCCATCGAGGCGGAGGGGGAGGGATTCGAACCCTCGAGGGAGGCTTTTCGCACCCCCCACCGCTTAGCAGGCGGTCCCGTTCGACCACTCCGGCACCCCTCCGATCCCTCAGGCGGAGGGAGGGGGATTTGAACCCCCGAGGAGGCGCGTGGGCCTCCTAGCGGTTTTCAAGACCGCCGCCTTCAGCCGCTCGGCCATCCCTCCATGCGCAATTATGCCCGGCTCCCCCCTCCCCGTCAAGCCGACCTCCCCCACCGCGTGGGCCCGGTGCGACGCCGGAGCCTTCTGCTCCCGACGCGGCCCATCCCCCGTTCGGGTCGCCATCGGTCCCTTCGCTGGGGCGGGATCGTTCCCGGTGAGCCGCCCTCGCCCCCTGGCCCGTGCATCCCCCTCGGCAGCCCCGGTGCGGTTTTCCGGCCTGAAGGTATAATGGATGAGACCGTTGCAGTGTCCGATCCCTATAAGGAGCGGGGGATGATCCCAATCGGGGACAGCCCGCGAACCCGCACCCTTCCGATCGTCAACTGGACCTTGATCACGGTCAATGTCCTGATCTTCCTGTTCGAGCTCTCGCTGCCCTCAAGGACGTTGGATCGCTTCCTGATGATCTGGGGGGCCGTGCCGGTCCGGATCTGGGGCGCCCTGCTGGGGAGCGGGGATCCCTTCTGGCTGATCACCCTGATCACCAGCCAGTTCCTCCACGGCGGGTGGGCCCATATCCTGGGCAACATGCTCTACCTGTGGGTGTTCGGGGACAACGTGGAAGACCGCATGGGCCACCTGCGCTATCTGGTTTTCTATCTGCTCTGCGGCGTGATCGCCGGGCTGATCCAGACCCTGATGCTCTTCGGCTCCCGGGTGCCCCTGATCGGCGCCAGCGGGGCCATCGCCGGGGTGCTGGGGGCCTACCTGGTGCTCTTCCCCGGGGCCCGTGTGACGGTCCTCGCTCCCTCTTTCTTCTTCGGCCTGGGCTTCTTCGAGGTCCCCGCCGCCGTCCTGCTGGTGATGTGGTTCCTGCTCCAGTTCATCAACGGCCTGGCGGCGATCACCACCGCCAGCCCCTCCGTCGGGGGCATCGGCTGGTGGGCCCATATCGGCGGGTTCGTGGCCGGCTGGCTGCTGGTCCGCCTCTTCGCCCGCCGCCCGCGGCCCCGCCCCGTCTTGCCCTACGACTGGTATGAGTGGTAATGGCCCGGCGCGCGACGGGCGGGCTTCTCCGGAGGATCCGAGCGATGGGCATCGCCCGCCGACCTGAACGCCGAACGCGTCGGTCCGCCCTCCGCCGCCCCCGGGATGGGGGGAACGGCCGGAGGGCCTTCCGTCGGGGATGCGACAGAGATCCCGCCGATCTCCAGTCGAGAGGTGGCAGAGGAAGATGCCGATGAACGGGAAGCCAGTGATCTTGGTGGTGGACGACGACGCGCTGCTGCGGGAGTTGCTGACGCACGCCCTGGCCCAGAGCGGCTACGAGGTGCTCGCCGCGGGGACGGGGGCGGAGGCCCTCTCCCTGTTCGATCTCCACAACCCCGACGGGATCATCCTCGACGTGCGGCTCCCCGACATCGAGGGCTGGGAGGTCTGCCGGCGCATCCGCCGCCTCTCCACCGTCCCTATCCTCTTCCTCACCGCCATGGAGGCGATCCCCGACCGGGTGCGGGGGCTGGTCCTGGGCGGGGACGATTACCTCGTCAAGCCCTTCGCGGTGGAGGAGCTGCTCGCCCGGTTGGAGGCCATCCTGCGGCGGGCCCGCCAGGCCTCCGCCGCCCCCGCCGCCCCCCTCGAGCTGGGGGACGGCACCTGGGTCATCGACCGGGAGCGCCGGCAGGTCTGGTTCCAGGGTCGGCCCCTGGAGCTCTCCCCTATCGAATACACCCTCCTGGTGACCCTGGCCGAGCGGGCCGGCCGCGTGGTCTCCATCCCCGAGCTGCTCACCGCGGTGTGGGGCGGGCCCGAACGGGGTTCCCTGCCGGCCCTCCGCTGGTATATCTGGAACCTCCGCCAGAAAATCGAGGTCGACCCCAAGCGCCCCCGCTGGATCCAGACGGTGCGCCGACAGGGCTACCGCCTCAACGCCTGAGGGGAACGCCGCCAGGCCCCTCGGGTCCCTTTCCCTCCAGCAGGGGAAGCAGGATGGGGTGGACGTCGCACCAGGGCTCGCCGTCGCTGTACTCCAGGAGGCTCAGGTTGGCCAGGAACTCCCGGGTGCGCTCGTTGTTCACGAACGCCCGCGCGCGGTGATAGCGCAGGAGCTCCCCGTAATCCTCCGGCCGCAGGGTCCCCCGGTAATCGTTCTGCAGCTGGGCCACGGCGCGCTGCATCTCGGCCGGCC
>JBEPYX010000197.1:0-4383 GCA_041641155.1 Thermoflexus sp. | reverse complement strand
CGAAGTCTGCCGCGGAGACCTGATCGGCCGCCACGTCCGCCTTCGCGGTGAGCCCACCGCTCTTGCTGCGGACCACCTTCCCGGCCTCCAGCCCCACCACGGTCACCGCGGCCCCTTCCTCCTGAAGTCGCATCAACGGGACCCAGAACTCCAGGTCCTCAAACCCCTCCTCCACCAGGATCGCCACCTTCTTGCCACTCAGCCGCATCGTCCTTCCACCTCTCTTGAATTCGACCGCGCGAATGCTCCCGACCAGAGGCCCGTCCCCACCTGCGGCGCCCGCGCCTTCACCGGGCTGGCTGACAGGCCGGGCACGTCTCGACCTCCCATACCCGCTCCAGGACCGAGGCGTCGATGCGCTCCGGGGGGGCCTCCCGGAAGCCCACGGCCCCGCACCGGCAAGCATACCAACCCCAGGGGATCCGTTCAAAAGGGACAGCGGGCGCCAGATCCACCTCCTCCACCCCCATCCGCCAGCGGGCGTTGGTGAACAGGCGGCGGCAGCCGGCCGCGCGGAGCTTCCGGATGTAAAGGGAGAAGGCGGTGCAATGCCGCATCAGGAGGACGGCGCTCTCGGCCGGGGGAAAGGGCCAGGTCCGGGCATCCGCCCACACGAGGACCAGGGATCCCTCATGGAGCACGAGGGGCTGCTCCCAGCGCAGCGCCCCAGGGGAGATCCCGAGGGCTTGCAGGCCCTGGGCCAGCAGGGCCCACTGGCGTTCCACCGCGATCACCGTACATCCGCGCGCCGCCATCCGCCGCGCCAGCCGCAGATCCCCCGCCCCGATCTCCAGCACCCGTTCCCCGCGCCGGAGGCGGGCCAGAATTTCCTCGTAGACCTCTTCCTCATAGGGAGCCCACATGGACTCCCAGTCCGCGCTCACACGCCCCGCGATCGGATCCACCACGAGAGCCACACCCCATAACCGACGATCACGATCCCCAACGCCGTCAGGCCCCGCTTCAGCCAGCGATCCGCTGTCGGCCCGATCCCCAAATCCAGCAGGATGGCCCGGATCCCCATCATGGCGTGGGCGGTGACCACGATCAAGAGGAGGATCTCCCATGTGAAAACCGCTGGGTGGGAGAGATAGGCCACCACATCGGCATACGTCCGCAGGCCGCCCTCCACAACGAAGTGGTTGAAGACCATGTGGAGGGCCAGCAGGACAAGCAACGCCAACCCGGTGAGCGCCTGCCAGATCCACATCGTTCGCCTCGCGGCTCCGCTTCATCCTGTGATCGAGAAGATCGCGTAGACAGCGGCGCCGGTGAGCAGGAGGGTCAAGGCCAGGACGCCCCAGAAGAGCCGGGCCTGGTGCGGCACGCCGATCCCTAGGCCCAGCAGGGTCACCCGCACCCCATTCAATGCATGATACAGCAGGCCCAGGATCAAAATGCCGTCCAACGCCAGAAAGGGTGGGGACTTCGCTACGGCGATGAAGGCGTCCCAGGCCTCGGGCCCCTGCGCCAGCAAGCGCAGCGTATACAGATGGAGAAACAAATAGGCCACCAGGCCGATGCCGGTCAGGCGCATGAGCAGGAACGCCAGCCCTCCCTCCCGGCGGCCGCGCAGATCCGCCCACCCGCTTGCCCGTTTCCAACGTGGCTCCCCGGTCATGGGTTCCCTCCCATCCAGCGCCGGAGTTTCTCCCGGATCAGATGACGGCGCAGCCGACCGATCGCCGAGGCCGGATCCACATGGGAGGGGCACACTGCTGTGCACTCCATCGCCGAGTGACAACGCCAGACGCCATGGGGATCATCGGCCAGCGTCCGCAACCGGACGGGGTCTCCTCCTCGGGGCTCCGCCAGCATCCGCTCGATCGCCGCCAGGGCTGCCGGCCCCAGATAGGCATCGTCGGCGGCCATCACCGGGCAGGCTGAGAGGCATAGCCCGCACTCGATGCAATCCTCGAACCGGGTGCCCTGCTCCACCCCCTCCGGCAGCGGACGGTCCGCCGTGAGCTCGTCCCGCCGGACAAGGACGAGGCCCACCGCGGCCATCCGCCGCATCATCGGCGCTACATCCACGAGGAGATCCCCAAGCCAGGGGAAGTGCCGCAACGGCTCCACCCGGATCGGGCGCTCGGGGTTGAACTCCCGGAGCGGGGTGATGCACATCAAGCGCTCCCGCCCGTTCACCCGAACCCCGCAGGCGCCGCAGGAGGCATGATGACAGGCATGGCGGAAGAGGAGGCTGCGATCTTGCTCGGCCCAGATCTTCTCCACCGCGTCGATCAAATAGGCCTCCGCGGGGAGCTCCACCCGGTAGCTTTCCAGACGGGGGGAGCTCCCCGGCCGCCCCCGGAGTAGATGCAGCTGCCATGTGGGCATGATGGGCTCCTCCTGCTTCGTCCCGGCGGCCGGCGCCACGCCGACCTCGAACGGATCTAATCGAAGAAATCCCGGTAGGAGCGTAGGGGCGTCTCCCGCGTCCGGCATGGGATCTCCCGCCCCAGCTTGGCACACACCACATCGGCGGCTTTCTCAGCCATCGCCCGCGCGGTGGTCATCTTCCCCCCGGTGATGGTGATGAAGCCCTCCACTCCATCCACTGCGTGATCGAAGCACTCGAAGGTGCGGGAAAGCTCCCGGCCATCGAGCGCCACCCCCCGCCGCCCCACCAGGGGCCGGGCCACCGCGAAGATCCCCCGGATCCCTCCCTGGGTGTAGCCGGGGACCAAGCGCTCCGCGCAGTCCAACAGGAGGCGCACGTGGTCCTCCGGGATCGGGATGAAGTCCGGATCCTCCACGCGCCATGAGGTGGTCCCGATGATCGCCGTCCGACGCTGGGGGACGATGATGTCCCCATCCCCAGGCATGTGAAGACGGTTGATCACCATCCGCGTCCAGCGCCGGCCGATCGAGATCATGACCCCCGCGGTAGGGATCACCGGGACGTCCACCCCGGCCATCGCCGCGATCTTGCCCGCCCACGGCCCCGCGGCGTTCACCACCAGGTCCGCCCCGATGACCCGCTCCTCGCCACGCCGACGATCCCACACCCGGACCCCGGCGACGGTCCGGCCCTGGAAGACGAAATCCACCACCTCGGTGTAGGTCAGGATAGTGGCGCCGTTGTGCTTGGCGGTGGCCAGGAAAGCCAGGCAGAAGCGGAAAGGCTCGAAGACCCCATCCGGGACCTGGACGGCCGCACGGATGTTCGGGTTGAGGTGGGGCTCCATGGCCAGGGCCTGCTTCACCGGGATCTCCCGGGCGGGGATGCCGCACTCCTCACAGGCCTCTAGGAACCGCTCCTTAAGGGCGAGATCCGCTTCGTCCAGGGCGACGAAGAGGCCGTCGTTCAGCTCCAGCGCCTCGGGCATGATGCGGCGCAGGATCATGTTCTCCTCGATGCACTCCCGGGCCGACTCCGGATCCCGCATCGCGTAGCGCCCGCCGGAGTGCAACAGGCAATGGTTGCGCCCCGAGGTCCCCGAGGCGATCTCCCCTCGCTCCACCACCGTGACCCGGAAGCCCCGCAGGGCCAGGTCGTGGGCCGTGGCCGCGCCGGTGGAGCCCGCACCGATCACCACGACGTGGGCGTGCGCCATCACGCGACACCCCTCCATCCTCCCCCAGGCTCCCAGCGGAACCGCCTATCCCCCCTCGTCCGCGCGGGGGAGCCGGAAGGGATCCGACGGGTTATCAAGACCATGCGAAGGTCCCTTTCCCTCGGATTTTAGCCTCCATCCGCCTCCAGAGCCCTCACCGGGTCGGCCGGGGTCCCGGCACGCCGCCACGGGGGCTCGCGGGAGCCGTCCTCCGATCAGGCAAACGGCGGCGGCCCCGCGGGGCCGCCGCCGAAGTCACCGGCGCCTGCCGGCGCGGGCTCACGGGATATTTACAGCTCGACCCAGCCGAAGGACCGCTCCACGGCCTTCTTCCATCCAGCGTAGAGTTTCTCACGGGTTGCTGGGTCCATCTTCGGGAGCCAGCGCTTGTCCTCCTTCCAGTACTGTCGGATCTGATCAGGCCCGCTCCAGAAGCCGACCGCCATCCCGGCGGCGTAGGCCGCGCCCAGAGAGGTGGTCTCGGCGATCACCGGCCGGACCACCGGCACGCCCAGGATGTCCGCTTGGAACTGCATCAGCAGCTCGTTGTAGACCATCCCGCCATCCACCCGCAGCTCCGACAGTTTAATCCCGGAGTCTGCGTACATCGCGTCGAAGACATCGCGGGTCTGGTAGGCGGTGGCCTCCAGGACGGCGCGGGCGAGGTGCCCCTTATGGATGTAACGGGTGAGGCCCACGATCACCCCCCGGGCGTCCAGCCGCCAGTAGGGGGCGAAGGCGCCGGAGAAGAAGGGCACGAAATAGATGCCCCCGTTGTCCTCCACCGTGCGGGCCAGGTCCTCGATCTCCGCCGAGCGGGAGATCA
>JBEPYX010000196.1:0-4397 GCA_041641155.1 Thermoflexus sp. | reverse complement strand
CACCGTGGGGCATCGCGAGCGGCTGGCGTCCATCGAGCGGGCGCTGCGTCCTTTCCCAGGGCTGATCCTCACGGGCGCCTCGTATCGGGGCATCGGGATCCCGGACCTCATCCGGGAGGCCCGGGAGGCGGCGGCGCGGCTGATTGAAGGATTGGGGCCGTCCGAAGCCGTGACCCTCGATCCTAGGTTCAGCGGGCCCTCATGGGGGTAGGCCTAAGCCTCCGCTTGGGGAACACGTGGACCGACTTGACTTCAAAGCGCAGGAGGATCGCGAGATGGCCCGGATCGGTGTGTTGCTGATGGCGTACGGGACGCCGCGCTCCCTGGAGGAAGTGGAGGCCTATTACACCCACATCCGAGGCGGGCGGCCGCCCACCCCAGAGCAGCTGGCGGCGCTCCAGGCGCGCTACCGGCGGATCGGGGGGCGTTCCCCTCTACTGGAGATCACGCTCCGTCAAGCAGAGGCCCTGGGCGCTCGGCTGGGCCGGCTCGCCCTGGGGCATTCCTTCCATGTCCGGGCGGGCATGAAGCACGCGCCGCCCTTCATCGAGGAGGCAGTCACGGAGCTGCTGGAGGAGGGGGTCAAGCGCCTGGTGGCCATCGCCCTCGCTCCCCATTTCTCCCGCATGAGCGTCGGCGCCTACCACGCGGCGGTCCGGCGCGCCCTCGCCGCCCGTTCCGCCACGATCCCAGTGGTGGAGGTCGGGGGATGGGGCGCCCATCCCCTCTTCGTGATGGCGGTCGCGGAGCGCCTGAAGGAGGCGCTGGCGGACTGGTCCCTGTCGGAGACGGCCGTGATCTTCACCGCCCACAGCCTGCCCGCCCGCCTGCGGGAGGAAGGGGATCCTTATGAGGCGGAGCTGCTGGACTCCGCGCGGCGGGTGGCGCGGGTGCTGGGGCTGGAGCGGTGGCGCTTCGCGTATCAGAGCGCCAGCGCCACCGGCGAGCCATGGCTGGGGCCGGACCTCCTGGAGGTCATGGAGGCGATCGCGCGGGCGAAGGAGGCCCGGCATGTGGTGGTCTGCCCCATCGGCTTCCTGGCCGACCACCTAGAGGTCCTCTACGACCTGGACGTAGAGGCGCGGGAGGCGGCCGAGGCCTTGGGGCTTTCCTTCCGGCGGACGCGTTCCTTGAACGACGATCCGCTGCTCATCGAGGCCCTGGCGGCGCTGGTGATCGAGGCCCTCACCGATTCCGAGGGGGTTGCCTCATAACGCTTCGCGGATTCAGAACGGATATCCCCGCCTTATGGCGCCGCGGGGGGTGCGCCGAGCAGTCGCAGCAGCGCCTCGATCTCCGCCGCGAAGGGGGCAGGCGGACGGGTTTCCAGGAACTGGCGGAGCAGCGCCCGGGCTTCCTCCTCCCGCCCCTGTTGGGCGAGGAGCCGGCCGAGCCAGTAGAGGGCCTCTGGCATCCCCGGGCGCAGGGCTAGGGCGCGGCGGAGATCCGCCTCGGCGCCGGCGAAGTCTCCCTCCAGCATGCGGGCGCTCCCGCGCCCCACGTAGGCTTCGGGGAAATCGGGCCGGGCCCCCAAGGCCCGGTCGAAGGCCTGGCGGGCCTCCGCCACCCGATTCTGCTGGAGGAGGGCGGCGCCGAGCAAGTAATGGGCGCGGGCCTCGCGGGGATCCCGGGCCAGGGCCGCCTGGGCCTCAGCCATCGCCGCCTCCAGGCGCCCGCGCTGGAGCAGCACGGCTCCTAGACCCAGGCGCGCCGGGATGTGGTCCGGGGCCCGCCGCAGGGCCGCTCGATAGGCCAGCTCGGCTTCCTCCGGGCGGCCGGCCTGGACATAGGCGTTCCCCAGCTCAACCCAGGCCTCGACCCGCTCGGGGTGCTCCCGCACGAAGGGCTCGAGCAGCGCCAGGGCGGCCGCCGCGTTCCCCTGTTGCAACGCCGCCCGAGCTTGTGCCACCCAGGGGTCCAGCGTCGGGGTCGGCGGGGGGGCGAGGGTGGGGCGACAGGTCGCCCAGAGGCCGAGCAGGGTCAGCAGGAGCGCCTGCCTCATCCTTCTTCCTGGGCCTGGAGGTTGAGGACGATCACCCGGGTTTCCTCCGGCAAGTCCGCTCGGGAGAGCTTCAGAACGTCGAGGGCGGGGGCCTTCTCGCTGCCCATCTCCTTGAGGAACTTCTGCACAGGGTCCAGCTTAAGGGCCAACCCGGGCACGCGGTAGTGCATCGGGATCACGATCCGGGGCTCCAGGAGGCTGACAACCTCGGCGGCCTGGGCAGCGTTCAGCGCCTCGCCGCCTCCGACGGGGACGAATAGCACGTCCACCTCCCCCAGGGCCTCTTCCACCTCGGCTTGGGAGGGGACGTGTTGCAGGTCGCCCAGGTGACAGAGTCGCAGATCCTCCAACTCGAACAGGAAGACCGTGTTGCGCCGCTCCCGCTTGCGCTTGTTCTCGGGGCGGATGTCCAGGCCGGTGATGAACACCCCGCTGATCTCATACTCGCCGGGCCCGCTGAGGATGTGCGGCTCGCCCTTGACGGCGTGGGTCGCGTTGTGACCCGGGGCGTCGTGGCTGACGGTGACGATGTCGGCCTTCAGGCGGGGCAGGTTGAGCCCGACGCTTTTGTCGTAAGGATCCGTGACGATCGTCGCCGTCCGGCTCCGGATGCGGAAGCAACTCAAGCCGAACCACGTGATCTCCATCGCTGGAACGCCTCGCGGTTGAAGGTGCGCCACCGGATCTATCGTATCACAGCCGCATCCCGTCGGGCATCTCCTTGGGAAGCTCTCGGGCGCGCGGTCGGCCGGCGGGAGGGCGGCTATCATCGAATGCGGGAGGCTTCAGATGCGAGCGGCGCGCCAGCGGGACCGTCACTTCCCTCACGCAGCGGGCGGCGGCCCTGGATCCGGCCTGGGGGGAGGGTATCTTCCTGCGCCCGAGGCTTCCACTGGGGGGTGGGGGTGGATGCAGACGGGAGGGCCCTCCGGGCGATCCGACCTTCCCCGGCGGAGGCTCTTTCGAGCTCTGGGCGGGCGACGCCCGGGCGAAGGAGCTGGCGGAGCGGGGCGAAGCTCACCGATGGGCCTGGCCGCGGATCTCCTGCAGGCACCGGTAGCCGTGGGCCGCCAGCCACGCCTCCATTTCCTCGCGGATCGCCTGGAAGACCCCCAGGCCGCGGTAGGCCACTGCCGAGCCCACCCCCACCGCCGTCGCGCCGGCCATGATCATCTCGATGGCGTCCTCCCCGGTGAGGACCCCGCCGGTGCCGATGATGGGGAGGCGCACGACGCGGGCGATCTCATAGACGCAGCGGACGGCGATGGGCTTCAGGGCCGGCCCCGAGAGGCCACCTTCGCGGTTGGTGAGGATCGGCCGCCCGGCCTCGATATCGATCACCATCCCCGGCATGGTGTTGATCGCGGTGATGGCGTCCGCCCCTGCCTCCTCAGCCGCCCGAGCGATGCGGGCGATGTCGGGGACGTTGGGGGCGAGCTTCGCGATGACCGGGCAGGGGACCGCGGCCTTCACCGCGGCCACGGCCTCGGCGGTGGCCCGGGGGCTGGCGGCGAAGATCTCGCCGTATTCGGCCGCTACGTTGGGGCACGAAAGGTTCAGCTCGATCATGTCCGGCCCTGCCGCCGCCAGGATGCGGGCGACCTCCACGAACTCCTCCACGCTGGCGGCGAAGACGCTGGCGATGAGGGGGACGCCCATCGGGGCCAGCGCCGCCCGGGCCTCGCGGAGGATCGCCGCCATCGCCTCGGCGCCCGGGTTGGTGAGGCCGACGGCGTTGATCAGCCCGTGCCCCCAATCGAAGAGGATCGGGCTGGGATGCCCCGCCCGAGGGAGCCGGGTGGCCGATTTCGCGGTGATGCCCCCCGCCCCCAGCCGGGCCAAGCGGACCATCAGCGCCGCGCTGGTTCCTAGGATCCCTGAGGCGAGCACGAGGGGGTTAGGGAAGCGGACGCCTGCGATCTCGCAGGTGAGATCCACTTCCGGCCGCGTTCGCTCCGAAGAACGCACGGATCCCATGGATGCCTCCTCTCGCGCCCCGCCGACCTTACGCCGCGCCCGGCCCGGTCCGTCCCAGCGCCGCCTGAACCCGCAGGCGATCTTCCTCGGAAATCAGCCCCTCCGCCGCCAGGGCCTCCAGCAGGCCGGTCAAGGTGACTGCCGCATGGACCCGATACCCAGCCGACTCCAGCTCTGCCCGCCCGCCCTGCTCGCGATCCACCAGGACCACGATGTCCGTGACGCGCAGCCCTGCCTCCTCGAGGACCTGGATCGCCTCCCGCTTGCTGAGCCCGGTGGTCAGCACGTCGTCCAGCACCACCACCGTCTCCCCCGGCCGGAAGTCCCCCTCGATCCGCTGGCCGGTGCCATATCCCTTCGCCTCCTTGCGGGGATACAGCAGGGGGCGCCCCGTCCGGAGGGCGACCGCCGTCCCGAT
>JBEPYX010000195.1:0-4408 GCA_041641155.1 Thermoflexus sp. | reverse complement strand
GATGCGCTCATCCCGGCGGCGGATCATCATCAGCAGCCAGCCATCGCAGATCCCTGTGGAGGCGAAGTGCTCAAAGGAGGCCAGATCGTGGCTGATGTGGAGGAGGAAATTGAAGCCGGAGCGGCTGACCGCCTGAGCGATGGCACCGAAATACTGGAGGTTCAGGGGATCGAAGGACTCGGGGGTCAACCAGGCGGAGAGGGCAACCGTATCCGTGCGGCGGGCGGCCAGGCTTTTCGCGGCGAAGTTCGGCCGGTATTTCAGCCGCTCCACTGCCTCCAGGACCCGCGCCACGGTCTCCGGCTTGAAGCGCCCTTTATTGTTCAAGATGTTGGAGACCGTGGTGATCGAAACGCCGGCTTCCCGCGCGATGTCGTAAATCGTCGGCATGCGCCCCCCCCGCGGCAGAGCCCCCACGCACCGGTCCCAATCATCCCTGCAGGGAACGCTTTAATAAAGCGCTTTTGTAAAGCGCTTTTATTATATCGGAACGCCTAGAGGTTGTCAAGCGAGCCCTGTCCAGACAGGGCGTTTCGGCGGTCCTGATCCGAGGCCGCCTCCAGGGGCAGCCGCTCGGGCGAGGGCGAGGGACGCCGGGGCTTCGGGGAGCGACGAACGTCGAGCGAGGGGAGCCACCGAAGGCACCCCCCTCACGGCAGGCGTTTACAGCCAGAGCGCCCCCCGCACCAACCAGAGGATCCCCAGCAACAGCGTCCCCGCTCCGGAGAGGATGAGCGAGGTGTAAAGCCACCGATAGGCCTTCGGGAGGCGTTCCCGCTCCGGCTGGCCCATCCACATGGCCACTACCACGCGCAGATAGAAATACGCGGAGACGACGGTCGTGATCACCCCCACCAGCACCAAGGAGGACCAGCCAGCTTGCCAGGCCGCAGCGAACAGCAAAAGCTTAGCGAAGAATCCAGCCGTCGGCGGCACGCCGATGAGGGAGAGCATGAACAGGGCCATCGCAGCCCCCAGCCCGGGCGCCCGCCGCGCGACCCCCGCGTAGGCCTCGAAGGATTGATCCTCCCCTTCCGGGCCCGCCATGGCGACGGCCACCGCGAAGGCCCCCAGGGTCGCCGCCGTATACGCGAGGAGATAGAACACCACCCCGGGCAACGCGAGGGCGGGATCCCCCAACAGGCCCATGAGCAGGTATCCGGCATGGGCGATGCTGGAGTAGGCCATCATGCGTTTGAAGTTGGACTGCATGAGGGCCACCCCGTTGCCCACCAGCATGGTCGCCGCCGCCATCCAGGCCACCGGGACGCTCCACCAAGCCGCCGCCGGCCCGAAGCCCATGTGGAACACCCGGATCAGGGCTGCGATCGCGGCCGTCTTCGTGGCGGCCGCCATGAACCCCGTGACCGGCGTCGGCGCCCCCTCATAGACATCGGGGGTCCAGAGGTGGAAGGGCACAGCCGCGGCTTTAAACCCCAGGGCCACCAGCAACAGAGCGCCCCCCATCCACACCAGCGGCTGCGCGCCGGGGTCGGGGCGCCTCAGCCAAGCCGCCAGATCCCCCAAGTTCGTCAACCCGGTCCCGGCGAAGATCAACGCGATCCCGAACACCATGAACGCCGAGGCGAAGGCCCCCAGCAGGAAATACTTCAGCGCCGCCTCCTCGGATTCCAACCGGGGGCGGGCGAAGCCGGCGAGCACATACAACGGGATCGAAAGCCACTCGAGGGCGAGGAAGACGATCAAGAGATCCGCCGCCACCGCCATCAACAGCATCCCCGCCGCAGCCAGCAGGAGGAACACGTAATACTCTCCCCGCTCAACCCCCTGATCCGCCAGGTAATGCCGCGACAGCAAGATGGCGATCCCCGTCCCCACCAGAACGGTCAGGCTCAGCCAGAAAGCGGCACGATCCCACAGGACCATGCGGGAGATCCCCTCGATCGGCCCCAGGCCCGCCATAGCCCCGGTCGCCCCGAGGGCGAGCGCCGTCACCCCGAGGGCTCCCCATGCCATCCCGGCCGCGGGCCCCGGGCGCCGGAACGCCTCCGCCAGCAACAGCCCCAAGGCCCCCACCGTCAGGATCAAGGTCGGCAACAGCGGCAACCCCACGGTCATCATCGAGCCCACCTTCCTTCGGGATGGATCATCTAAGATGCGCTCAGGCCCCTGGGGGAGGGATCCCCACGGAGGCCGCCCCGCCGCTCAGCGCGCCGCGAGGGCCGCCCGGGCTAGGGCGGCCAGGCTCCCCTGAACCGAAGCCTGCATCGCCCCGAAGAACGGCGACGGATAGAGGCCGATCAGCAGGATCAGGACCAGCAGTGGGGCCATGATCGCCAGCTCGCGACCGTTCAGATCCGGCAACCCCCGCCATCGCTCGGGCAGGGGGCCGTGGAGCACCCGCATGAGCATCGTCAGGATGTAGATCGCCGCCAGCACCACGCCGAACGCAGCGGCTGCCGTCAACCCCCGGGCGGCCGGTCCGAGGGCCTCCGAGCCGAAGGCCCCCACGAGGACCAGAAACTCGCCGACGAATCCGTTCAGCCCGGGGAGCCCCATGGAGGAGAGGCCAACCACCATCAGGATCCCCCCATATAGCGGCAACGCCTTCCACAGCCCGCCCAGCTCCCGGAAGTCCCGGGTGTGGGTCCGCTCATATAGCATCCCCACCAAGAGGAACAACCCCCCGGTGCTCAGGCCGTGGTTGACCATTTGGAGGAGCGCCGCCTGGATCCCCAGCGGGTTCAGGGCGGCGAGTCCCAGCATCACGAAGCCCATATGGGAGACGCTGGAGAAGGCCACCAGGCGCTTGAAGTCGTCCTGGGCGTAAGAGGCCAGGGCCCCGTATAGAATCGCCACCACGGCGAGGGCGGCCACGGGGAGGGCCAGCGCCTGGGCGGCCGCCGGGAACAGCGAGAAGTTGAACCGCAGGAACCCGTAGGCGCCCATCTTGAGAAGCAGGGCCGCCAGGATCACCGAACCCGCCGTAGGGGCCTCCACGTGCGCATCCGGCAGCCACGAATGGAACGGCCACATCGGCACCTTGATCGCGAAGGCCAGCCCAAAGGCCAAAAAGAGCCAACGCTGGACCTCGGGGGAGAGGAGCGGGCTTAAATGCCCGGCCATCCACTGCGGGTCAAAGGTCCCCGTCCCCGTCAGCGGGCGCGAGAGGAGCCACAGGGCGATGATGCCGAGGAGCAGGAAGACCGACCCGGCCATCGTGTAAAGAAAGAACTTCACCGCCGCATATACTCGCCGGGGGCCACCCCAGATCCCGATCAGGAAGGTCATGGGGACTAGGGTGAATTCCCAGAAGATATAAAAAAGCAGGAGATCGAGGGCGAGGAACACCCCCAGCACCCCCGTCTCCAGCAACAGCATCAGCGCCATGTATTCCTTCACCCGCTCCTCGACGGCCCACGAGGCCGCCAAGGCGAGGGGGAAGATCAGAGCCGTCAACAGCACCAACCACAGGCTGATCCCATCCACCCCTACCGCGTAGGCCGCACCGACGGACGGCGCCCAGACCCAGCGCTGAACCCACTGCGGCCCGGGCCGGGCAGGGTCGAAGCCCAGCAGCAACCCCACGGCCAGCCCCAGGACCGCCACGCTCACCCCCAGCGCCGTCCAGCGGATCGCCCCCACGCGCTCCCGCGGGATCGCCAAGATCAGCAGCGCGCCCCCCAGGGGCAGGAGCAACATCCCAGTCAGGATCGGGAAATCCGCCACGTCTGCGCTCCTCGCTCGACATTCCACCCGGATCGGCGCCTCGCGGATGTCACCGCAGCGCCCAGAGGACATAGAGCACCAGAAGGACCGCGCCGATCAGCACGGAGAGGCCATACTGACGCACGTAGCCGCTGCTCCAACGGCGTGCCACACCGGCCGCCGCCCCTACTAGATGGGCCAGGCCGCGGACGGCCCCATCGATCCCATACGGCTCCACCACGGTCGCCACCGCCCGCGCCAACCCTTCGAAGGGCCGGACGAAGAGGGCATCGTAAAGCTCATCCACATACAGCTTGCGGTTCAGGGCGGTGAAGAGCCCCCCCAAGACCGCGCGCAGGGGGTCCTCGACCTCCGCCGGCCATGCCCCCGGTCGGTAGAGCGCCCACGCGGCCCCCACCCCCGCCAAGGCGATCCCGGTGGTCAGCAAGGCCTGCTCGAGGTGGAAAACAGGGTGGCGTTCGGGTTCCAGCCAGGCGCTGAGGGCGCCCACGCCCGGAGCGTTGATCCAGCCGGCCGCGATCGAGAAAAAGGCGAAAACCCGCAGGGGAACCGTCATCACCGCCGGGCTCTCCGTCACGTGGGCGGCCGTCTGGCTCCGCGGCGCGCCGGCGAATACCATGAGCGCCTGGCGAGTCATGTAGAAGGCGGTGAGCAAGGCCGCCGCCAGCAGAAGCCCATACGCAGCCGTCGCCCATCCGCCGGCCCCGCTCAGGGCGGC
>JBEPYX010000194.1:0-4428 GCA_041641155.1 Thermoflexus sp. | reverse complement strand
ATACGGTTGCCCTCTCCGCCTGGTTGACCCCCGAGTCCTTCGATCCCCTGAACCTCCAGTATTTCGGCGCCATCGCTCAGGCGGTCAGCCGCTCCGGCTTCAATTTCCTCCTCCACATCAGCCACGACCTGGCCTCCTTTGAGCACTTCGCCTCCACAGGGATCTGCGATGGCTGGCTGCTGATGATGATCCGCCGCCGGGATGAGCGCATCGCCCTCCTCAAGGAGTGGGGAGTCCCTTTCGTTTCCATCGGCCGGCCCGATGAGGCGGAAGACATTGATGTGGTGGACACGGATTTCGAGCAGACGGTCCGGCTGGCGTTGGAGCACCTGCTCGCCTTGGGGCACCGGTGGATCGCGTATCTCGCGGAGCCTTTAGAGTTCGGCTACTCCGCCATCCGCTTGGAGGCGTATCAGCGCTGCCTGAAGGAGTTCGGATTGGAGGAGAACGCGGATCTGGTGGCGGAGACGGATGGAACGGAGGCGGGGACCGTGCGGGCGCTGGAGGCCCTGTGGGCCAAAGGGCGCCCCATCACCGCGATCGTCACCCACGACATCCCCGCCCTGATGATCCTGCAGACCCTGAAAGGCTGGGGCCTGCGGGTCCCCGAGGACGTCTCGGTGGTCGGCTGTTCGGACTCCCCGCTGGCAGCGCTGGCGGACCCGCCCCTAACCACGATCAACCTGTATGTGGAGCGGATCGCGGCGGCCGCGGCGGAGGCCCTGGCCCGCCGGCTGCAGGATCCGGACGCCCCGCCGGTCCGCGTCTTGATCCCCGCCCGGCTGGTCGTGCGGGGCTCCACAGGTCCGGCTGAGCGGTGAGAGCATGGATTCGGGATCTCTTCCCAGCATGGAGAGAGCCATGGGCTCGCGGCGAAACCGGATCACCGGCGTTGTCATCCTGTTCGTGGTTCTGGCGCTGGTTTTCCCACTGCGGGCGCAGCGGGCGCGAGCGGCGGGCAATGACAACAATGTGGAATGGTTCGGCCTGGGCCATAACAGCCGCGATCCCTTCTACCGCAACCCGACCATGGCGGTCCCCACTGGGCAGAGTATCCACCTTCGTTTGAGGGTCTATCGCTACGACATCACCGGGGCGGTGGTTCGGGTCTGGAACAGCGCGGCTGGCCAGGAGGAGCTCTACCCCATGTCCTGGGAGACTCACGACGAGACCTATGACTATTGGGGTGTGGAACTCCCCGGCTCAACCACGCCGACGGTCCTCTGGTATCACTTTCGAATCTACGACGGCAACGACGTGGACTACTATGCGGATGATGGGGCTCGGGATGGCGGCTGGGGGGTGCCCTATGAGAACGAGTGGGAAGCCCAGCCCAACGATTATAACATCACGATCTACGATCCCAACTTCACCACCCCGGACTGGCTCAAGGACGCGGTGATCTATCAGATCTTTCCGGATCGCTTCTACAACGGCAATACGGCCAATGACCCGCAGCCCACCGAGCGGGTCTACGGCGACAGCGTCCTCTTCCATACGAACTGGTTCGACCTTCCCGAAAACCCGCCCCGGGGTCGGGACTTCTACGGCGGAGACCTGGC
Organism: Thermoflexus sp.; assembly: GCA_041641155.1. Lineage (GTDB taxonomy): Bacteria > Chloroflexota > Anaerolineae > Thermoflexales > Thermoflexaceae > Thermoflexus. The sequence goes on along the minus strand of JBEPYX010000194.1, from coordinate 2,866 downwards.
CGGGGTCCTGGCCAAGGTGGACCTGATCCGAGATCTGGGAGTGACGGCGATCTACCTGAACCCGATCTTCACCGCGCCCTCCAATCATAAATACGACATCACGAACCACATGCAGATCGACCCACATCTGGGAGATCTCGCCGTTTTCACCAGCTTGGTCGATGCCCTACATAGCCGGGGGATGCGCCTGATCCTGGACGGCGTGTTCAACCATACCAGCGTGGCCCATCCCTTCTTCCAGGATATCGTCCAGAACGGTTCGGCTTCCCTTTACTGGTCCTGGTATACGATCTATAACTATCCCATCCGCTGGTTCGACGATCAGAACCACAACCACGTCTGGGACCCTGGGGAGCCGCAGGTGAATTGGGATAGCCCGCTGCAGGGCATCCTGGGCTCTCCGGATTACGCCAGTTGGTGGGGGTTCGCCACCCTGCCGGAGTGGACGGAGATCCAGGAGGTTCGAAATTATGTGTATGCCGCCTCCGATTCGGTGGCCCGCTACTGGCTGAGCCAGGGGGCGGATGGATGGCGGCTGGATGTGGCCGATGAGGTCAGCCATTCGTTCTGGCGGGAGTTCCGGCAGGCGGTCAAGGCTACGAAGCCGGATGCCCCGCTGATCGGCGAGGTCTGGGGAGATGCCAGCGAATACCTCACCGGCCGCGAGATGGACAGCGTGATGAACTACCGTCTCAAGTTTGCCCTGACGGATTTCATCGCCAAGCGGGCGATCGCCCCCAGCGCTTTCCACAACCGTCTGCTGGCGATCCAAGAGGATTACCCACCCCAGGCGTGGTATGCCCTGATGAACCTGCTGGGCTCCCACGACACCGCGCGGTTCCTCTACGACGCGGGAGGCAACAAAGCCCGTCTGCGCCTGGCTTATCTCTTCCTGATGACCTATCCTGGGGCACCCACGATCTACTATGGCGATGAAGTGGGCCTGACGGGGGCCAACGACCCGGACAACCGGCGGACGTATCCCTGGGGGCAGGAGGACAATGCCCTGCGCAACGATGTGAAGCGGCTGATCCGCATCCGTTCCGTTTATCCGGCCCTGCGGACAGGGGACATCGCCCATGGGGTGATCCTGGACGACGCCAATGGGGTCTACGGGTATCGGCGCTGGGACGGGACGTTCAAGCTGATGATTGGGTTGAACAACAGCGACTCCGCCCGGACCCTATCGTTCCCCACCTCGGGCTACCTGTCCGACGGGACGCGGGTGACAGATCTGTGGAATGGGGGCCAGTATGTGGTGAGCGGTGGCCAGGTTGCTGTCCCCGTCCCGGCCACGGGCGGGACGATCCTGGTGGCTGGCGCTGACAGCGATGTAAAGGTGACGTTCACGGTGCAGGGGTATGTCACCGACTACGGTCAGAACATCTTCGTGGTCGGCGACGTGCCCGAGCTGGGCTTCTGGGATCCGGCCAAGGCTCGGCCGCTGTCGTGGGTAAACTCGAACACATGGTCGGGGGACGTGTATTTCACGGATTACAGCAAGTGCCAGACAATTCAATACAAATACATTGTTAAGAACCCGGATGACTCGGTGATCTGGGAGAGTGGTTCCAATCACACGCGCACGCTGCCGTGCTCGGGCACGGCGGCCTTCAACGACAGTTGGGGGCTTGCGCAAATGCTTTACCTTCCGTTGATCCTTCGCACGGCGGCCTTCAACCAGCCGTAGGGCCGCGAATTTTTGGCGGAGGGCGTTCCGGAGGCTCCTCCTTGGGGCCTCCGAGGCCAGTGAATTCTCACTGTTAAGGAGGTGGAAGATGGTTCCGCGACGTCTCTCCATCTTGGTGGCGATGTTTGCGGCGCTGGGCCTGCTGTTGGCGGCATGCGCTCAACCGGCCACACCGACCCAAGCGCCTGCCCCCACGCAGCCGCCCCAGCCGACCCAAGCGCCCGCTCCCACCCCGACCGCCGCGCCGAAGGTCAAGATCACCTACTGGGAGCAGGAGAACGAGGAGGTCGACGCGTTCCTGGACGAGCTGGTTGCCGATTTCATGAAAGCGCATCCCAACATCACTGTGGAACGGGTGCACTACGGCAACGAGGAGCTGCGGGACCAGTTCCAGGCCGCCGGCCTGGCCGGGGCGGCCCCTGAGCTGGTGCGGGTGCCCAACGACTTCGCCGGCCCCTTCAGCGCCCTGGGCATCATCGCCAAGGCCACTGATGTCTTCGACCAGAAGTTCCTGGATCAGTTCATCCCTGAGGCCCTGAATGCCACCCGGGTGAAGGGAGAGATTTGGGGAGTACCCGATAACTACGGCAACCACCTGATGCTGCTCTACAACAAGGACCTGGTCAAGGAGCCGCCGAAGGACACCGATGAGCTGATCCAGATGGCCAAGGAGCTCACCAAGGGCGACGTCCAGGGGTTCGCCTACAACCTGAACGAGCCCTTCTGGCTCGCTCCCTGGCTGGGCGCCTTCGGGGCCTGGCCGCTGGATGAGAACGACAAGCCGTCGTTCAATAACGAGGGCACGGTGGGGGCCCTCCAGTTCGTCCAGGACCTGAAGTTCAAGCACAAGGTGGTCCCCCAAGAGTGCGACTACAACTGCGCCGACACCCTCTTCAAGGAGGGGAAGGCGGCCATGATCATCAACGGCGACTGGTCCTTGGGTGGCTACCTCCAGGTCCTGGGCGATAAGCTGGGCGTGGCCCCCATCCCGAAGGTGACCGCCACTGGCAAATACCCCACCCCGATGACCGGCGGCAAATACTGGATGGTCTCCAAGGCCGTCTTGAATGACCCCGCTAAGCTGGAGGCGGTTAAGACCTTCGTGACCTATATGACCTCGACCGATGTCCAGAAGAAGTGGATCGCGCGGTTCAAGCGCCTGCCGTCCCTGAACGC
>JBEPYX010000193.1:0-4451 GCA_041641155.1 Thermoflexus sp. | reverse complement strand
CCCCGGGGGACCCGGGCGCAGCAGGCCGCCGGGCGGGTGCACTCGGATATGGAGCGGGGCTTCATTCGGGCTGAGGTGATCCCCTGGCATCTCCTGGTGGAGGCTGGCTCCCCCCAGGCTGCCCGGGAGCGTGGCCTCTGGCGGATCGAGGGGCGCGATTATGAGGTCCAGAACGGGGACGTGTTGCACTTTCGTTTTCAGAGGAGGAGAAAAGCCTCTACCGTGAGCTTCAAGTTGCCTTTGGCCGGAACGGGATTCCGGCGATGATCATGGAGGCGGTCCTCCCGGAGATTGAGGGGGAGGCCAACCGGATCCTCCACCGGCTCACCGATGGGCGGCTCACCGTGCGCTTCCGCTCCCAGCGGGAGACCAAAGAGGGGACCGTCCAGGAGACCCTGGATATCATGATCTCGGACGAGGGGGAGGAGCGTCCGTATGAGAATTTCTCCGGGGGGGAGAGATTCCGCGTGGATTTTGCTGTCCGCCTGGCCCTCTCCCGGATCCTCGCCCGGCGGGCAGGGACCCCGTTGCGGTTGCTGGTGGTGGACGAGGGGTTTGGATCTCAGGACCAGGCGGGGCGGGAGCGGCTGGTTGAGGTGCTGAACGCGGTGAAGGACGAATTCTCCACGGTTCTGATCATCTCCCACCTGGAGGAGTTTCAGGACGCCTTCCCGGTTCGGATTGAGGTCCGCAAGACGGCCAACGGATCCCAGCTGCATGTGGTCCCGTAAGATGGGCGTTGCACCCCCGATCCCGCAGGCGATCCGCTACGGTGGGCAGGCGGTCTTGGAAGGCGTGATGATCCGGGGGCCGGCCGGCATAGCGGTCGCGGTGCGGGCGCCGGATGGGCGCATCGTCCTGCGGACGGTGCGCCTCCTGCCTCGGCGGCGGTGGCAGCGCTGGCCTTTCCTACGCGGTGGGGTCACCCTCTGGGAGACCCTCCGTTGGGGGATGGAGGCCCTCTGGTTCTCCGCCAACGTCGTGGCGGGGGAGAACGAGGCCCGGGAAGTCCGCGAAAGCCCTGTCGCCATGCTCACGATCACCGGTTCCCTCGCCCTGGCTCTGGGGATCTTCCTGTTGCTGCCCGCGCTTCTCGCGGAAGGGATCGAGCGGATGCTCAGGCTCTCCGATTGGATCCGGACCGGGCTGGAGGGGCTCTTCCGTCTGGGGCTGGTTCTCGGCTACCGGGTTGCGGTGGGCCGTCATCCGGAGGTCCGCCGGGTGTTTGCCTATCACGGGGCGGAACATAAGGTGGTGCACGCGTTGGAAGCAGGGGCGCCATTAACGATCGAGGGGGCGCGCCCCTTTCCGACCGCCCATCCCCGTTGCGGGACCGCCTTTCTGCTCGCCGTGATCCTGGTCGCGGCGGTCCTCTTCGCCTTCCTGCCGGCCTCGACGCTGGTCGGGCGCCTGGCCCTCCGGCTGGCCCTGCTTCCGGTCCTGGCCGCTCTCTCCTATGAGGCGCTGTGGCTCAGCGCGCGATATCAGCACGTGAGGCTGGTGGCGGCGCTTTCAGCCCCGAACCTCTGGCTGCAGCGGCTGACCACCCGCGAGCCGGATGACGCCATGCTGGCGGTGGCCCTGGCCGCGCTGGAGGCCGCCCGGACCCTGGAATCCTCTCCCAGGTCCTCTGGCCATGCGCGCCCTTCCTCCTGATCACCGGAACCGATCGACATGGAAGAACCTCGTCTGCGCGCCGCCTCCCCATGCGATCGCTCTTCTCCTGACGGCGCTCTTTCTCGCGCTCACCCCTGGCACCATCCCAGGCACCATCGATGGGGAGATGGTTTACTGGGAGACGGTTGCCCTGGCGGAGCATGGCCGCCCTGCCGTTCGGCCGATCCCCTCCCCTCATTTCCCTGCGCTCGTGGAGCAGGGGTTTCTCCACATCGGCGAGGACGGCTCCTGGTTCGTCCGTTATTCTCTGGGACAGCCCCTCGCTGCCCTTCCCTTTTATTTCATGGGGCGGATCCTCGGCGGTCCGGATTCGTCCGCTACCCGGCTCTTCGTCAACGCCCTGTCGGCCGTGGCCATGGCAGGAGCCGGTGCCTTGCTGTATGCGTGGGCTTGCAGCCGGTGGAGCCCCTCGATCGCCCTCCTCATGCTCTGCGCCTTCGTCTTGGCCACCCCCGCTCCCTTTTACGCCCGGACCTTTTTCGCTGAGGCCTTGATCACCTTTTGCCTGCTGCTGGGCTTCCGGCTGCTCTTTACCCGCCGGCCAGCAGGGATCGTATGGGGTGGGCTGGCCATCGGCTGGGCGATCCTCACCCGGGAAGGGGCTGTCGCCGCCCTGCCCGCGATGGCGCTTGCGCTGGTCCTCCTCGGCCGGAGTTGGCGCGAGCGCCTTGCTTTCCTGAGCGTGGGGATGATCGGCGCGGCGATCCCCCTCTCCATGGAGCTCTGGTATAACGTCTACCGGTTCGGGCATCCGTTCCGACATGGTTACGAAGGGGAGGGCTTTACCGCCTCGCTCCTTGAAGGCGTGGTGGGATTGTTGCTCAGCCCAGGCCGGGGATTGATTTTCTACGCCCCGCCGGTCCTCCTCGCCCTCCCCGGCGCCTACCTCCTCTGGCGCCGGGATCGTGTCCTCATTTGGACTGCAGGGACCTTGTTCATCGGGTATCTGCTCCTGTATGGCAGCTGGTGGGCCTGGCACGGCGGATGGGCCTGGGGCCCCCGCTTCCTGGTCCCCACGCTTCCTTTCCTGCTGTTGCTCACCGGGGAAGCCCTTGAGCGTCCCTGCGGCCGGCGGGCGGCTCTCGCCCTGATCCTCGTCGGGCTTCTCGTGCAACTGCCCGGCATCTTCATCGATCATCAGCTCTTTCATAATGAGCTGTTCGTAGAGCGCGGCCTTCCGGATATCCCTCGCATCTGGTTCCGACCGGAGCTCTCCCCCATCCTGGGCCAGTGGCGCTACGGGGGGCAGGGGCGCTCCGGCGCCCTGGCCCTGCACCGCCTGGAAGCGCAGGGGATCCCGGCTCCCATCGCCTGGGGCTTCCGCCTCGGGATCGTGATCCTGTTCCTCTTGGGCCTATGGGGGCTTCGCCGGCCGGTGCTCCGACCTCCGGCGGTACGAATCGGCCCTCGATGGAACTTCATCGTTCCCGCTCTTCTCGCGCTCACCGGCCTTGCCCTCCATAGCGCCGCCCTCGCGGCCTGGATTGGGATCCGTCATCGGCCGTTCTGTGGTGCCTCGGGCCGCCTCTGCTTGGGCCAGCGGTTTGGAGGACAGGTGGAGCTGGTTGCCTTTTCCCTGGAGGCCCCTCGGGTTCGTCCCGGCGAAGACATTGGGCTGACCCTCTGGATCCGCACCCTCCGTCCGGTCGCGGAGCCATTCAGTGTCTACGTTCATGTTCTTCCCGCGGGCCGCCCGGAGGCCGGGCAGGTTTTCCAGGAGGATCATGAGCATCCTGCGTTCCTTCCTCTCCCTCGCTGGAAGCCAGGACAGCTGTACAGCGACTTCTATCCCCTGCGGGTCCCGACCTCGGTCTCCCCCGGGGATTACGTGCTGAAGATCGGTCTGTATCGCCGCGCCCCGCCCGGAGGCCGGATCCCGGTGGAGGGCTCGGGAGCGGATGGCGTGATCCTGCCGATCCCCATCGAGATCCGCCGGTGAACCCATGGATCGGCCGGGCGCTTTGTCAGAGCCCAGCCTCAGGGTTTTCCGTGTAGAATCCCCAGTGGAGGACCTCCGCATCGCGAGGCGATCATGGAGATCGGTCTGGTGGGGATGCCCAACGCTGGGAAATCCACGCTTTTCAATGCCCTCACCCGCCACTCGGTGCCCACCGCGCCCTATCCCTTCACCACCATCGAGCCGCACCGCGGCGTCATCCCCGTCCCCGATCCCCGGCTGGAGGCCCTGGCCCGCATCATCCGGCCGGAGCGGGTGGTCCCAGCCACCCTGACCCTTGTGGACATCGCCGGGCTGGTCCGGAACGCCCACCGGGGGGAGGGCTTGGGGAACCAGTTCCTGGCCCACATCCGCGAGGTGGATGCCATCCTGATGGTGCTCCGCGGGTTCGAGGCCCCGAACATCCCGGCTGGCCTGGGCGAGGTGGATCCCCTGGCGGAGCTGGAGGTGCTGGATCTGGAGTTGGCCCTGGCCGATCTGGAGACCGTGCGGCGGCGTCTGGAGAAAACCCGGAAGGCCGCCAAGGCGGACCCTCAGGCCTTCGCGGAGGTCATGGCCGCGCTGGAGGATCTGGCCGCCCACTTGCAGGCCGGCCGCCCAGCTCGCATCTGGCCCGGTCGGGAGGCCTGGGCAGGGTTGCTGCGGGAGCTTTTCCTGTTGACCGACAAGCCGCGTCTAATCGTGCTGAATGTGGCAGAGAAGGACCTGCCGGAGGACGGCCGCTGGGCGGCGGAGCTGGCCCGGCGGGCGGCGGCGGAGGGCAGCCCCTTCCAGGTCGTCTGCGCCGAGTTGGAGGCCGCGCTCAACGAATGGCCTG
>JBEPYX010000192.1:0-4472 GCA_041641155.1 Thermoflexus sp. | reverse complement strand
GGCAAGTGGAACCTCTACACGGGCGGGTGGATCAACACGGCGGTCTCCCGGGATGATTCGACGGTATTTGCCGACTTCTACACGCCCCAAACCGCTGCCCTGGCTGGCACCCCGCTGGCAGCCGCGTACCAGCCCGCCCCGGAGTTCCTGGATGTCGCCACGAAATTGCAGAACCGTCAGTACCGCAACTTGGAGGAGCGGGCCGAGCTGTTCCGGCGTGCCATGGAGCTGGCCCTGAAGGACTCTGTGCGGGTGTGGCTGGTGGACCAGCAAGCCTTCAACGCCCGCAAGGCGGATCTGACGGGGGCCTACGATCTGGCCGGCGGCCTTGGCGCATCCCGGCTGCTCCCCTACACCCTCCGCTGGGTCCAGAACCCCGCCCCCCAGGTGCGCATCGCGTTCAACGGGATCCTGATTGATCCCTGGAACCCGGTGGCGGGCTCCAACTGGGTCTCGGACGCCGCCGCCTATCGGGCCACCAGCGACCCGGCAACGATGCCGGATCCCTACACGGGGTTGTTCTGGCCGCAGCGCCTGGAGCGAGCGGAAGTGGTGGTGCGGGAAGGGCTGCCGGTGGCCCGCACCCTGGACTGGGTCTCCCTCCAGACCGCGGCGGAGATCCGGGTCCCCGACGACGCCTGGGCGGACTGGGACGCGAAGGCCCAGCGGTTCATCCGGGCCAGCGAGCGCTACACCCAGCCCGTGAGCGCCCAGGCCAAGATCACCGTGTATTACCCGAAGGACCTGTTCCAGAAGGTGAAGTGGCACGACGGCTCGCCCCTCTCCCTGGGGGATTTCATTCTGAACATGATCCTGACCTTTGACCGGGCGAAGGAGGATAGCCCGATCTACGACGCCTCCTACGTCCCGTCCTTCGAGTCGTTCATGCAGCGCTTCAAGGGCGTCCGCATCGTCTCGACGGACCCCCTGGTGATCGAGAGCTACGTGGACGCCTTCGAGCTGGACGCGGAGGTCCTGGCGGCCGGCTGGACGTGGTTCCCGGATTATGGCTTTGGGCCAGGCCCGTGGCACACCCTCGCCCTGGGCATCCGGGCGGAGGCCGACAAGAAGCTGGCCTTCTCCGCCGACAAGGCGGATGAGCTGAAGGTCGAGTGGATGAACATGGTGGCCGGCCCCACCCTGGATGTGTTGAAGGCCACGCTGGACCAGGCGGCCCAGGAGGGCTACCTCCCCTACGCCCCGACGATGGGGACGTATGTGAAGGGCGAGGAGATCCAGCTCCGCTACGCCAATCTGAAGAAGTGGGTGGAGGCCCACAACCACTTCTGGGTCGGCACGGGCCCCTACTTCCTGGACAAGGTCTTCCCCACGGAGAAGATCGTTAGCCTGAAGCGGTTCGCGGACTTCCCGGATCCGCCCGACAAGTGGGTCCGGTTCGGCGAGCCGCGCCTGGCCAGCGTAAGCGTGGAGGGGCCCAGCCAGGTGACGGCGGGCAGCGAGGCCACCTTTGAAGTCAGCGTGAAGGAGAAGGATCAGCCCTATCCGGCGGCGGATGTCCAAAGCGTCCGCTACCTGGTCTTCGATGCGCAGGGGCAGGTGGCCGCCCGCGGGGAAGCGACCCCCGTGGCGGAGGGGCGCTATCAGATCCGCCTGGCCGGGGATGTGACCCAGCAGCTGGGGGCGGGCAGCAACCGGCTGGAGGTCATCGTCACCGTCAAGCCGGTGAGCCTGCCGGCCTTCGCCACGCTGGAGTTCGTGAGCACCCAGTGAGGGGACCGTGGGGATGGTTCGAGCGGAGGTGGGGCTCCCCTAGGCCCCACCTCCGCTTCTATACCAATGGAAACGAGCGAGATGGCCGAGCGCGCGCTTCCGGTGGCTGCCCCATCTGAAACCATCGCCCCAACGACCCCCCTGCTGGAAACAGCCCGGCGGGTCTTCCTCTTCGTGGCGTTTCGATCCTTCGTCCTGGCGATCACCGTGACGATCGCCGTCTACCTCACCATCCTGATCGCCAACATAGGTGGGTACGTCGATGAGATCCGCCGGGCGGAGATCCGAGAGCGGGTGGGGCAACAGCTCCTGGCGAATCCTTCCTTCCGAACCTTGCCGCCGGAGGCGCGCGCCCGCCTGCAACAGGAGCTGGTGCGTCAGCTCGAGCAGCATTTCGGGCTGGACCGGCCCTTCCTGGTTCGGAGCTTCATTTACCTGAGGGATGCGCTGCTGCTGAACCTGGGGCGCTCGTATCAGATCTCCAGCGACACAGGATCCCGGCAGGTGCGTTTGATCCTCCTGGAACGGCTGCCCCCGACCCTGCTCCTCCTGAGCACCAGCCAGATCTTGATCTTCTTCATGACCCTGTGGGCCGGGTTGGCCCTCTCCCGACGCTATGGCAGTCGGATCGATCGGGTGGTGATCGCCCTGGCCCCCCTCTCGTCAGCGCCCGCCTGGTTCTATGGGGTTTTCCTGATCTTGATCTTCGCCGCCGCGCTCCGCTGGCTCCCCTTCGGGGGCATGGTGGACATCCCCCCGCCCCCGGACCCTCTGGGCTACGCCCTGAGCCTGCTGCGCCATCTGATCCTGCCCACCCTCGCCCTCACCCTGAGCAACTTTTTCATCAACACCTACGCCAACCGCACCTTCTTCCTGATCTACGCGGGGGAGGAGTATGTGGAGATGGCGCGGGCCAAGGGCTTGCGGGGCCGTGACATCGAGCGCCGATACATCCTTCGACCCACCCTGCCGAACATCCTCACCAGCTTCGCCCTCGTGTTGATCACCTCGTGGACCGGCGCGCCGATCCTGGAGACGGTGTTCAACTGGCCCGGGCTGGGCCGGGTGCTCTTCGAGGCCATCGGGTTCGTGGACACCCCGGTCATCGTGGGGGCCACCGCCATCTTCGCGTACATGCTCGCCGTGACCGTGCTCATCCTCGACGTGCTCTACGCCATCGTCGACCCGCGGGTGCGGATCGGCGCCCCCGGCATAGGGCAGGAGGGGCCATGAGGCGCTGGCTGGTGGATTTGCTGAAGAACCTGCGCTACTACCCCTCCGCCCTCATCGGCGGCTTCCTCATCTTGATCATGCTGGGGATCTCGGTTCTGGTCCCCTTCTGGATCCCCTACCCCGAGGCCATCCGCCTGTGGCGCGGCGGGGAGGAGATCTGGTATCGAACGCCCCGCCAAGTCCCTCCGAGTTGGATCAACTGGTTCCGGCGGGAGAAGCTGGCCGACACCCTGATCTTCAGCACCCGGGATCAACCCTCCCTCAAACGCAGCCAACCGGCGGGGGAGGGGAGCCGGATCGAAACGGAATTCATCTTTGATTATCCTTACGACACCTTCCCCCAGGAGCTGGCTCTCTACATCTGGGCCCGATTCCGAGAGAAGGCACCCTTCCTGACCGCCACCTGGAAGACCCCGGATGGACGCTCCATCCAGGTCGCGCAGATCCGCATCGACGGGATCAAGCAGGGGTTCCGGTTCGCCCAGGATCGCCGGTTGCTGCAGCGCCTGGGCGGGATCCCCCCGGAGGAGGCCCTCTTCGCCCTCCCGGACGCCACCCCCCCGCGGGTGCAGAAGGGAACCTATCGGCTGCGCGTGGAGGTGGTCACCTTCGAGCCGGACTCTGACGTCGATGTGGAATTCATCGCCTACGGGCAGGTTTACGGCTGGGCGGGGACCGATCGCTACCGCCGGGATCTGGGGGTGGCCCTGCTTTGGGGGTTCCCGGTGGCGATGGCGTTTGGGCTGCTGGGCTCCGTGGGGACCACCGTGATCGCTATGGGGTTGGCCGCTGTGGGGGTGTGGTTCCGAGGATGGGTGGACGAGCTGATCCAACGCCTGGTCGAGATCTTCTCCATCATCCCCTTCCTCCCCGTCCTCATCTTGGTGGGCGTGCTGTACTCCCGCAGCCTGGTGGTGATCCTGGGGGCGGCCATCGTCCTCTCCGTCTTCAGCCTCGCGGTCAAGAACTACCGGGCGATTTTCCTCCAGATCCGGGAGCTGCCTTACATCGAAGCCGCCCAGGCTTACGGGGCGGGGAGCTGGCGCATCATCTTTCGCTACATGCTGCCCCGCGTCCTCCCGCTGGTGATCCCGAACCTGGTCATCGGCGTGCCCAACTTCGTCTTCCTGGAGGCCTCCCTCGCCGTCCTGGGGCTGGGGGATCCCGTGTTGCCCACCTGGGGGAAGGTGTTGGACGAGGCGATCTTCAGCGGGAGCCTCCTCCAGGGCTCCTACTACTGGGTGCTGGAGCCCGCCCTCCTCCTGATGGTGGCAGGGCTTTCCTTCTCAACCCTCGGCTTCGCGCTGGACCGGGTGTTTAACCCTCGGCTGCGGGAGATTTGAGCCGAATGGCGTCTCCGAAGATCCTTCTGGAGATCTCCGGTCTGACCCTCCACTTCCGAACCCGGGCGGGGATCGTGCGCGCGGTGGATGGAGTGGATCTCGAGGTGGGGGAGAACGAAGCCCTGGTCATCCTGGGCGAATCCGGATGTGGCACATCCGCCCTGG
>JBEPYX010000191.1:0-4476 GCA_041641155.1 Thermoflexus sp. | reverse complement strand
GATCCCACCCCACGTCCAGAAGGTGCCGAACGCCCCCTCCCCCAGCATCCCCCGGACGAGGCCATCCAGCGCGTCGAGAGGATCCCCTGGATCCGGCAGCGGCTTCAGCCATCGTCCCCCTTGGGCAGTGGCCTGGGCCGGAGCCCCGGGCAGACCGGGCCAACGGATGCGGGCCTCTTCCCCCTTCCATACCACGCGCCACGGGAGCGGGAGGACCGGGGCGGCCATCGCATGGAGGAGGAACCCACCTTCCTCCCGACAGCCCCGGAAGAGCCCGATCTCCGGGGCCGCCCCGACGGCCGCCCAAGCGCGCCACGCCGCCTCGCGCATCGCCGCGTCCGGGAGACGGGAAGCGGCGCGCCAGGCCGGATCCTCCAAGGCTTGCTGCAGGGGAGCGGGAAGGGCTCGGAGAGAAGCGGCGATCTCTGCCTCCATCCAGCCCGGATGGGCGAGGGCCAGGCCCGCCGCAACGGCCAGGCTGTCCTGGGGACGCCACGGCCCCGGCAGGGGATCTGGCTGGGGGAGGCGGCGGATCCCGGGAGAACCGATCCGCCAGGCGGCGTTCACGCCATCCGCATACGCCCGGAGCCGGGATCGGGTTTCCCCATCCAGCCGATCCCACGCCCGCTGGGCGCGGCCCTGAAGATCCACCGCCAGGGTCCACGCATCGGCCACCGCCGCCTCCGGCCCGGCCAAGACGTGCAGCCGGCCATAGGCAGCCGCTCTCCGGAAGACCAACAACGGCGCAGCGTCCAGCCCGTCCAGCACCCCCTCCGCGAAGGCCAGGTCTCGAGGGGAAGCGGCCTCAATCCGCCATTCGGCCGGGCCGACCCGGCGCAGGGTGACAAGACCGTCTGGCCCTGGGAGCAGCAGGGCGTCCGGCGGGGCGATACGTGACCATACCTGGCACGCGAGCCGGCTCAGGGCCAACACGAGGCCCAGCCCTCCGATCAGTATCCCCCCTATGAGCCATCGGCGCATGCGCGTATCCCACGTAGGAGGCCTGGAGCGATATCCACCCCTTCGAGGGCGCGCCTCCCGACGCACCAATGCGGCGGCTTGGGAAAGCCGGGTCCTGAACCGCGAACAAGCGGCCCGAGGTTCCCGTTCGGGGAGGGCCGCTTATGGGGCGCGGCCCAGCGTGACCGAAACGGTCCGTTCCTCCCCCTCCCGAATCACCGTGAGGCGCACCGTATCCCCCGGGCGGTGGCGTCGGACATATTCCGTGAGCGGGTGCGCCTCGCTCACCGGCTCCCCATCGAACGCGACGATGCGGTCGCCGGGGCGCAGGCCGGCCCGCTCCGCTGGGCTGTTGGGGAACACCTCGAGGATGCGGGCGCCGTCCGCCTCCTGGCTCACCCGCACTCCCAGCCACGGGGTGCCCGCGGAGACCTCCAGGGTGGGGGTAGGCGTGAGGGCCGACGCGCCGCGCCCGATCAGGAAGCCCACCAGGCCGCCGGTGGCCAGGCCTACACACCCACAGGCGAGGCCGATCAGCACCAACGCCGCGATCCACACCCAGACCGGCTGCGGGATCCTGTCCATCGCTCCCACCTTCCTGAAGGATGATCGAAGGCCCGCCCTGTGCCCACCCCGACCGGGCTCACCGCTCGACCCGCTCGATCGCCGCCCCCAGGGCCCGCAGCTTCTCATCCAGGCCTTCGTAGCCCCGATCAATCTGGACGATGTTGCGGATCACGCTGGTCCCTTCGGCGCAGAGGGCAGCGATCACCAGCGCCATACCGGCCCGGATATCTGGGCTCTCCAGCTGCTCCCCGTGCAGCGGCGAGGGGCCGTAGACCAAACAGCGGTGGGGATCACAGAGCACAATGCGAGCCCCCATGGCGATGAGCTTGTCCACGAAATACAGACGGCTCTCGAACATCTTCTCGTGGAAGAGGACGGGGCCCGACGTCTGGGTGGCTGCCACGATCGCGATGCTCATCAAGTCCGCCGGGAAGCCCGGCCATGGGGCGTCCTCGATCTTCGGGATGTGCCCACCGATGTCCGGCACCACCCGGAGCGGCTGGTCCGGGGGCACGTAGATGTCCTCCCCATGGATCTCGAAGTGGATCCCCAGGCGCCGGTAGACCAGCTGCACCATGCGCAGGTGGTGGGGGACCGCCCGGCGGATCCAGACGCCATCCCCCACGAGGGCGGCCAGCCCGATGAAAGACCCCACCTCGATGTGATCCGACTCGATCTCCCACTCCCCGCCGCCCAGGCGACTCACCCCATGGATCACCAAGGTGTTCGAGCCGATCCCCTCAATGCGGGCTCCGATCCGGTTGAGGAAACGGCAGAGGGCCTGCACGTGGGGTTCGGAGGCCGCATTGCGCAGGACCGTGGTGCCCTGGGCCAGGGCCGCGGCCATCACCGCGTTCTCCGTCGCCGTGACACTGGCCTCGTCCAGCAAGATGTCCGCGCCGCAGAGCCGGCCCCGCGACTGGATCCGGAAGACCCGGTTCACCACATACTGGGCCCCCAACGCCTCGAAGGCTAAGAAATGGGTGTCCAACCGCCGGCGGCCGATGACATCCCCACCCGGCGGCGGCATCTCCACGTGGCCGAAGCGGGCCAGCAGCGGGCCCGCCAGCAGGATGCTCGCCCGGATGTCCCGACAGAGCTTCGGATTGAGCGGGCGCGGGCGCACCCCCCGGGTGTCGATGCGCAGGGTGTGAGGGTCCAGCTCCTCGATGGTCGCCCCCAGCTCATCCAGCAACTGCAGCAACGTGCGGACGTCGCGGATGCGAGGCACGTTGCGCAGGATCACCGGCTCGTCTGCGAGCAGCGTGGCGGCGATCAAGGGGAGCGCGGCGTTTTTGTTGCCGCCCGGCCGCACCTCCCCGCGGAGCCGCCGCCCGCCCTCGATTACGAAATAGGCTTCACGGGACATCGTTTCCCCACCCTATGGGTTCCGATTGGCGGCGTGCCTTATTCCAGCGCCAGCAGGCGCACCCGCACCACCACCGGATCTCCCCGGCGGGCCTCCAGGGCGGCCGCTGCGCACCCGTTCACCAGCCCGATCTCCAGGAAGCCGGAGCTTCCGGGGTAAGCGATCAGCTCCCCCGGACGTCCTTCGGCGAAGGTGTGGACGATCCCTTGAAGCGCCCGACCTCCGATCTCCACCCGGGCCTCGCCCGCTCGGAAGACCACTGGGAAGCGGCGGGCCAAGGGCCCGAAGGCCGGCTGCAGGATCAGCGTCGCCCCTTGCCACTGGAGCCGTCCGATGCTGGTGACCAGATTGCCGAAACGATCGGCGTGGAGGATCTCCCCCACAATGCGCTCCTCCTCCAGCTCCAGGCGCGGGGGCGGCAGACGGACCGGATCAGACACCGGTGGCCCGAAGGCCGCCGGGGGAACCCCACGGGCCAGGTAGGCGGCCCCGGGGGCGAAGACGTCCCGGCCGTGGAAGGTGAAACTGACCCGGGGCAGCCGGTAGGACGGCTCCTCCATTGCGTAGCACCGGGCCTCGGGATGGTCGTCCAGGATGAAACTGAACAGGCCGTTGTCGGGCCCCACGAACAGCGCCCGCTCGGTTTCAACGATGAGGGCCCGACGGGCACCGCCTACGCCGGGGTCCACCACCGCCACGTGGATCGTGCCCGGCGGGAAATACGGCGCCGCCTCCGCCACCACGAAGGCCGCGCGCCGGATGTCCTGGGGCGGGATGTGATGGCTCAGGTCCACCAGCCGGACCTCGGGGGCGATAGAGAGGATCACCCCTTTCATCGTCCCCACATACCCATCCTCATCCCCGAAGTCTGTGGTCAACGTGATAATCCGCATTGTCCCTCCTCCCCATCCCCGAGCGCTCCGATTCCGCTTCTGCAAGGCGCACCCGGCCGGCTTCGCCCCATCCGGAGAAGGGATTGAAAAGGGCAACACAATCCTGCGGAGCTGGACAAGCCCTCCCTCTATTCTAAGGACATTTGGGGAAACCGAAGCCTCGGAAGGTCAAAGCGGAAACCCCATCCGCTTGACGGGCCGTGAGGGCATCGATATACTGACAAATAGCTCGAAGGGGAGTAGCCAGCGGGCGCGCAGCCCGTTGGCGGAGCCGTCAACCCGGGAGGTCCGGCGCTCCGGGCGCCGATCCCCGGCTCCGCCTGCCCGGTTGGCCTGGCGAGACCTTCGGCTGATGTCAGGGTGCGTCCTTCCATTTGGAAGCGAACACGGACATCGGCCGAAGGTTTTTATTTCTCTGGGCAGGTCACTCCCCCCGCGGTCTCAGAAACCTGCTCATCCATCTGCGTGAAAACCCTTTTCCGCAAAGGAGGCTGGCATGCTGTTTTGGTGGGATCCGTTGTATTTTGTGCTGGCGTTGCCGGCGTTGGTGTTGGGGTTGTATGCGCAGGCGCGGGTGCAGGCGGCCTACCAGCGGTGGCTGCGGGTGCCGGCGCGGGTGACGGGGCTGGAGGCGGCGCGGCGGCTGCTGCGGGCGGCGGGGCTGACGGAGGTGCGGATTGAGGGGGT
>JBEPYX010000190.1:0-4509 GCA_041641155.1 Thermoflexus sp. | reverse complement strand
TGGCGGAGCTGGGCCTGGAGGCGTTCCCAGTGGCGGGCCAGATCTACCCCCGCAAGCAGGACTGGCGGGTCCTGAACGCCCTGGCCGGCCTGGGGCTCTCGCTTTACAAGATGGCCTTCGACCTGCGGCTGCTTCAATCCCCAGCGTTCGGCGAATGGGCGGAGCCCTTCAGCCCCCGCCAGGTGGGCTCCTCCGCCATGCCGTTCAAGCGCAACCCCGTGCTGGCCGAGCGGATCAACGCCCTCGCCCGATACCTGGGGGCACTGCCTTTGATGTTGTGGGAAACCGCTGCCCATTCCCTCCTCGAGCGCACCTTGGATGATTCGGCGATCCGGCGCCTCGCGTTGCCGGAGGCCTTCCTGGCCGCCGATGAGATCCTCCGCCTAGCGCTGCGGATCCTCCGGGGCTTGGAGGTCGACGAGGAGGCGCTGCGGCGCAACCTGGAGCGCTACGCCCCTTTTGCCGCGCTGGAGCCGATCCTGATGGCGGCGGCCCGGGCCGGGGCGGACCGCCAGGCGCTCCACGCCCATCTCCGAGATCATGCGATGGCCGCCTGGGAGGCGGTGCGGTCGGGCGCATCCAACCCGCTGCCCGAGCGCCTCGCGGCCGACCCCGAGGTCACCCGATGGGTCCCCCCCGAAGCCCTGCGGCGCCTGATGGAGGTCCAGGGACACATCGGCGACGCGCCGGAACGGGCGCGGGCGATGGCCCAGGAGATCCGGAGGGCCATCGCGTAGGGGCGCCCCGTCGGGGCTTCCGCCTTTCGGGGATCGCCCGGATCCATTCGCTGGGGAGCTTGCGGCGGACCAGGCCAATGCCCTGCGCATGGGCGCCCGATCCCTTGTGAGCGCCCCGAAGGGGGCGATATAATCCCGGCAGGCGGTGTAAGTCGGTGATCGAAGCCCCATGTGGAACATCGGATCCGGAGCGTGATGGAGCGCTTTCGGCTGGTCGCGCCGTTTGAACCTACAGGGGATCAGCCGCAGGCCATCGAGAAGCTTGTCGAAGGCCTGCGGAGGGGATATCGCTATCAAACGCTGCTGGGGGCCACCGGCACGGGGAAGACTTTCACCATCGCCCATGTCATTGCCCGCATCCAGAAGCCCACCCTGGTCATCAGCCACAACAAGACCCTGGCCGCGCAGCTCTACGCGGAGTTCCGCGAGTTCTTCCCCCACAACGCGGTGGAGTATTTCGTTAGTTACTACGACTATTATCAGCCCGAGGCCTACATCCCCCAGACTGATACCTACATCGAAAAGGAAACCAGCATCAATGAAGAGATCGAGCGCCTGCGCCTGGCGGCCACCCAGGCCCTCTTCACCCGGCGGGATGTCATCATCGTGGCCTCTGTCTCCTGCATTTACGGCATCGGCAACCCTCACGATTGGGGCCAGGTGGTCATCCGCCTGCAACGCGGCCAGGTCCGCCGTCGCGACAACCTGTTGCGCCACTTGGTGGATATCCAATATGCCCGCAACGACGTGGATTTCCGCCGCGGGACCTTCCGGGTGCGCGGGGATACGGTGGATGTGTTCCCCGCCTATCAGGATACCGCCCTGCGGATCGAGTTCTGGGGGGATGAGATCGACCGCCTGATGGAGTTCGACCCCCTCACCGGCGAGGTCCTCCGCCTGCACGAGGCGGTGGAGATCTACCCTGCCAAGCACTTCGTGACCCCCGAGGAGAAGCTGCGCCGGGCGATCGCGGCGATCGAGCAGGAGCTCCACGAGCGGCTGGAGGAGCTGCGGGCGCAGGGCAAGCTCCTGGAGGCCGAGCGGCTCCGCCAGCGCACCCTTTACGACCTGGAGATGCTCCGCGAGGTAGGCTACTGCCATGGCATCGAGAACTACTCCCGCCATCTGGACGGACGGGCGCCGGGGGAGCCGCCCTGGACCCTACTGGACTACTTCCCGGATGACTTCCTGGTGGTGATCGATGAATCCCACATGACCATCCCTCAGCTCCGCGGGATGTACCACGGCGACCGCTCCCGTAAGGAGACGTTGGTGGAATACGGCTTCCGGCTGCCCTCCGCCCTTGACAATCGCCCCCTCACCTTTGAGGAGTTCGAGGCGCGGGTCCGCCAGGTGATCTTTATGTCGGCCACCCCGGGGCCCTATGAGCTGGAGAAATCCGAGCAGATCGTGGAGCAGTTGATCCGCCCGACCGGTATCCTGGACCCGGTGGTGGAGGTTCGGCCGACCCGGGGCCAGATCGAGGATCTCATCGGCGAGATCCGCCGGCGCGTCGCCCGGGGCGAGCGAGCCCTGGTGACCACCCTCACGAAGCGCTTGGCGGAGGAGCTGGCGGATTACCTCAACGAGATGGGGATCCGCACCCATTACCTCCACGCGGACATTGAGACCCTGGAGCGGGTGGAGATCCTGCGGGATCTCCGCCTGGGGGTCTACGATGTGGTGGTCGGGATCAACCTGTTGCGGGAGGGGCTGGATCTGCCTGAGGTCTCGCTGGTGGCCATTCTGGATGCAGACAAAGAGGGTTTCCTGCGGAGCGAGACGGCGCTGATCCAGACCATCGGGCGGGCGGCCCGCCATGTGAACGGGACGGCCATCCTTTATGCGGACACGATCACTGAGGCCATGCGCCGGGCGATCGAGGAGACCAACCGCCGCCGGGCCATCCAAGAAGCTTACAACCGGGCCCACGGGATTGAGCCGCGCTCGATTGTGAAGGCAGTGCGGGATCTCACCGATCGGGTTCGGGAGATGGTGGCGGAGGAAGCCAGGACCCCTGGGCAGCTGCCGGCGATGCCGAAGGACGAGCTCCAGCGCCTGATCCGCGCCCTGGAGAAAGAGATGAAGCGCGCCGCCCAGGATCTGGAGTTCGAGAAGGCGGCTGCCCTGCGGGATCAGATCTTCGAACTGCGAGAGCAGCTCCGGATGATCGAGCTGGCGGAAACCCCGCCCGAGGCGCGGCTGCGCCGTCTGGTCGAATGGGACCGCATCCCGGAGGACGAGGGGGAGGAAGCGGCTCCTGCTCCGGCGAAGCCGGCCCCTGCCCCCCCGCGACGGCGCGGACGATCCCCCCATCCCCGGTGAGCGGATGTGATCGAGGATCGGCGGGCTGGGAGGCCCGCTGCCGTTCCCATCCCGGTCGCGTGCTGAATGAGTGGGCGCATCTGTCTTCCGCGCGAGGGCCATCGGGAGCGCGATGCAAAACCCAGAGGGATGAACGGCCGCGATGGAGAGATCCCGGCGTGTAGCGATCGTCTACAACCCAGCCGCTGGCCCCCGGGAGATGTGGCGGGAGATCGAGGGGGTAGCCCGGAGGTGGGAAGGATACGGATGGTCGGTTCTTCTGCGGGCGACCGAGCGCCCGGGGATGGCCACCGATCTGGCCCATGAGGCCGCCCTGGAGGGGTTCGAGTGGGTGGTCGCGGCGGGCGGGGATGGGACCGTCAATGAGGTCGCCAACGGGCTGATCGGTCTGCCCGCCGCCCTGGGCGTCCTGCCGGTGGGGACCGGCAACGTCTGGGCCCGGCAGCTCGGCCTCCCCGTTTACCCCATCGTCCACCCCCTTCGGATCCAGGTCGCGGCCCAGTTGCTCGAGGCGGCCCGGGTGCATGTCATCGATGTGGGGCGGGCCAACGGCCGCTATTTCTTGCTTTGGGCGGGCATCGGCCTGGACGCTCAGGTGGCGCAGTACATGGAGCCTCGTACCCGCAACACGAAGCGCCTGGGGGCGCTCGCCTACCTGGCCGCCGCTATCATGATCGCCAAGGATTTCCCCGCGATGCGGGCCACCGTGATCGTGGATGGCCGCCGCCGGGTGAAGGGGCGCACCCTCATGGTCCTGGTGGCCAACGCCCCGCTCTACGGGGGATTGGTCCGCATCACCCCGCAGGCGGTGCTGGACGATGGGTGGCTGAACATCTGCGTGTTCCGGGGGATGGGGCTCCCGTGGGCGATCCGGCATTTCCTTAACGTCTTCGGTGGGCGCCACCTTCAGGATCCCGCGGTCAAGTTCTTCACCGGGCGCCGTGTGGTCGTCGAAACCCACCCCATCGTCCCCGTGCAGGTGGATGGGGAGCCGATCGGCCATACCCCAATGGTGTTCGAGGTCGTCCCCCGCACGCTTAGAATTCTGGTCCCCCCGACGGCTCCTGCCTCGCTGTTCCAGGGTCTTCCCCCTGAGGGATAGCGGCCCCGTCGCGGCCGCCGTGGCTGGTGGGGCGGGAAGGATCTTCCGCTTCCACCTCGATCTCCGCCCCCAGCTGCCGCAGGGATTCCACGAACCCGGGGAAGCTGTCGTCGGTGCAGGCGGCATCCTCGACCACGGTCTCGCCCCGGGCGATCAGCCCGGCGACGGCCAGGGCCATCGCCAGGCGGTGGTCTCCGTGGCTATGGACCACCGCTCCACGCAGAGGGGTCGGGCCGTGGATGAGGAAGCCGTCGGGTCGCTCCTCGATGCGGGCGCCCATGCGCCGAAGCTCCTCGGCCAGCGCCGCGATGCGGTCGCTTTCCTTCACCCGCAGTTCCGACGCAT
>JBEPYX010000189.1:0-4526 GCA_041641155.1 Thermoflexus sp. | reverse complement strand
GGCGCAGCGAGACGGCGGGAAGGCGATGGAGCGCCCCTCCCCATTCGCCCACCGCACAAGGGACAGGGCGATCGGGCGGCGCGAAGTTGCACCGGTTTCCGATTTTCATATAATTGTCCGTCTAAAGACGGGGGCCACGCCGGGGTGGGCCATCCAGCCTCGGCCGGCCTATCTTCTCCTTCGCCATCCGATGCCTTCCGAGATGCTCGGCAGGGCGAACGGGCCGACGGCGCCTCGATCCGAATTCCCCGATCGAAGGCCGGCGGGGATGTCTGGGACGGAACGGATCCTCCAGCGCTTGAAAGCGGCAGGGGAGCGGCTGGCCAGCCTCCCCCCCGAGACCCCTGTCCCCGAGTGCATGCGACGCATCGGGGAGGAGGCCCTGCGCCTGCTGGAGGTGGAACAGACCGCGGCCGCCGTCCTCTTCTGCTATGACCCCGAGCAGCGCGGGCTGGATCCAACCTCCCGGGTTGCAGTCGGCGAGATCGAGGCCCTTGTCGGGCCGGACTGGCCCCGGCCGGATGGGATGGCCGCCCGCGCCCTGGCCCGCCACCGGCGCGTCCTCTCATGGGAGGAGCCCGACACCCCGATCCACCCGGCCAAGCAGGCGGCGGGGGCGCGGCAGGTCGGGTGCTGGCCCTTGCTCACCGCCGAGGGGCCCATCGGCGTGCTCTACCTCTCCTGTCGCGAGGAGCGGCCCTTCACGGAGATCGAACTGAGCGCCCTGGAGATCTTCGCCAGCATGGCCGCGTCCCTGCTCCGGCGGGCGCGGGCGATCGAACGGCTCCAGCAGACCCTCCACCGCGCCACGCGGGAGCTGGACGAGCTGCGGCGCATGGATCACCTGCTGAGCGCCCGCGCCGACCCCCAGGAGGTCCTGGAGGCGATCCTGCGCATCGCCCTGGAGCTGACCGGGGCGCGCTTCGGCACCCTGCGCCTGGTGGACCGCCAGCGCGGGCGCCTGGTCCTGGGCGCGCTGATCGGCCGCCCCCTTCTCCCCAACCTCGCCGCGGAACTGGAGCTGGACGAGACCAGCATCGTGGGCTGGGTGGCGGTTCACCGCCGCTCGCTGCGCATTGATGATCTCCAGGCCTCCCCGTGGGCCTCGATCTACCGGCCGTGGCTCGCCGGCTATGAGATCCGCTCGGAGCTTGCCGTGCCCCTGATCGGCGCCGGCGGCGAGGTGGAGGGCGTGTTGAACTTGGAGAGCCCGGAGCCCGGTGCCTTCACCGAAGGGGACCAGCGGCTGCTGGAGATGCTGGCAGCCCGCGCTGTGATCGCCCTCCAGGAGATGCGGCTGCTGCGCGGCATGCAGGAGATCACCGGGCAGCTGCTCCACGCCGGCCGCGAGGCCCTCTTCGCCCGCGCCGTCGCCCTGGCCTGCGAACTCATCCAGGTCTCCGACGGGGCCATCTGGCTGATCCCGCCGTCCGGGCCGCCGACCCTGGCGTTCGCCACCCATCCAACGATGGCGGGGACCGCCGGGCTGGCCGAGGCGGTCAGCCGCTCCCGCCGGCCCCTCATCTTCGAGACCGGCGGATGGGCCCTGGCGGTCCCCATGCTGGAGCCCAGCGGGGCGGTCCGCGGGGTCTTCGTCGTCCACTCCGCCCGCCCCCGCACCTTCACCGATCGGGATCAGCGGCTGCTGATCATCCTCGCCAACCACGCCGCCTTAGCCGTGCAACTTGCCGAGCACGTCCAAGCGATCCAGGCCGCGCGGGAGCGCCAGGCGGTCACCGAGGCCTTCGCCGCCGTCGGCGACATCGCCGCCAACCTCCTCCACCGCCTCAACAACCACATCGGCTTGATCCCCGTCCGCCTGGAAGGGCTGCGGGAGAAACGGCCGGAGCTCTTCCAAGATCCGTATCTGGCCGCCGCGGTCCAGGAGATCGAAAGCCGGGCCCGGGCGGCGCTGGACGCGGTGCGGGAGGCGATGGTCTACCTACGCCCCCTGACCCCCCGCCCCATCCCGGTCCTCCCGTGCCTGGAGATGGCCCTGCGGGATCTGTCGATCCCACCTGGCATCCGGCTGGAGACGATCGGCCTGGAGGACCTCCCGCCGGTGATGGCCGGGGAGGCCCAGCTGGCGCTGGTCTTCTTCAACCTGCTGGAGAACGCGGTGGAGGCCCTGGGGGAAAGCGGGTGGATCCGGGTGGAAGGCGCCGCCGGCCCGAACGAGGTGATCCTCACCGTGCGGGACAACGGCCCGGGGATCCCCCCCGAGCTGCAGGAGCGGATCTTCGAGCTGGACTTCTCCACGAAGCGCTCACCGAAGAAATTGGGGTTCGGCCTCTGGTGGGTCAAGATGCTGGTCCAGCGGTTCGGCGGGGAGATCTGGGTGGAGAGCGCCCCCGGCCGGGGCACCGCCTTCCACATCCGGCTCCCTCGCGCGCCCGCCCCGGCATAGGACCTTCCCACGCGATGGAGGGATCTTTGATGGAGGGAGAAGCGCGGCCGCTGAACGCAGGACCGATGGAGGAGCGGGTGCTGATCGTGGAGGACGACCCCGCCTGGCGGCAGCTGCTGGTGGAGATCTTCGCGGATCTAGGGCTTGCGGTGGACGCGGTGCCCGATGCCTCGGCGGCCCGGGAGCGGATCCGGGCGCAGCGATACGCCCTGGCGGTAGTGGACATCTCGTTGAACCCGGAGGACCATCGGGACCGCGGCGGCTTTGAAGTCCTGGACGCCCTGGCCGCATGCGAGCCGCCGGTCCCCGCCATCGCCCTCACCGGCTACGCCACGGTGGAGATGGCGGTGGAGGCCCTGGCCCACCATCGGGCGGCGGATTTCCTGCGGAAGGAGACCTTCCGCCGTCGGGCGTTCCTCGAGGTCGTCGCTCGCCTGCTGCGGCGGGCCCCCGTCGGGCCAACCCCGCCCCCCGCCCCTGACCCGCCCCGGGGTGCTCCTCCCCCGCCCTCCGGCCCGCGGGTGCTGATCGTCGAGGACGACCCGGGCTGGCAGGACCTGTATCGGGAACTCCTGGCGGAGATCGGCCTCGCCGGCGAGGTCGCCCCTTCCTATGCCGAGGCCCTGGGCTGGCTGGAACGGGAGTCGTTCGCCCTGCTCATCGTAGACCTTCAACTGGCCAGCTCCCTGGATCCCTTCGGCAACCGGGACGGCCTCCGCCTGCTGCGGGTGGCCCAGCGGCGGGGGCTGCCCACCCTGGCCGTGAGCGCCACCGCCTCTGCCGATGAGGTGGAGCTGGCCTATCAGCGCCTGGGGGTTTTCGGTTTCTTCGACAAGGCCGCCTTTAACCGCCAGACGTTCCTGCAATTCGTCCAGCGGGCCTTGGCCCAGCGGCGGCCCACAGGGACCTCGCCCCTGACGGGGGCCCTGACGCCGGAGGACCGGGCGGCCCTGGCCTCCCTGACCCCTCGGGAGCGGGAAGTGTTGCGTTGGATGGCCCATGGGCTCACCAACCGGGAGATCGCGGAACGGCTGGTGGTCTCGCCGAACACGGTGAAGAAACAGGTGGACAGCATCCTCAGCAAGTTAGGTGTCCACACCCGCGCAGCAGCGGTGCGCAAGGCCATCCTGGGCGGGCTGCTGGACGAATCGCCATGAGGCTCGGAGGGAGGGGCGCCGACGCCTTGCGGATTTCCATTGTCCTTGATAAGATGACCCCTGGTCTGGACCTTAAATCGAAAAAGATCGCAACGGCGAGGAAGGGGAGGAGTAGGCCGGGACGGCGCCGCCAGAGCGGCGGGGCCGCGGCTGGGAGCCCCGCTCGGTGACCGCCGGCTGAAGTTCGCCCTGGAGCCGGAACGGCGAACAGGATCGAGGGTCCGGAGTAGTCGTTCCCGGAAGGCCCACCGTTACCCGGGCCGCCCATGGCATCCGCCATCGGGCCACGAGGGGGTCGGCGGGAAGGCGCCGCCGGCCAAGCAGGGTGGTACCGCGGGGGAACTCCACGCCCTCGCCCCTGGTCGGGCGAGGGCGTTGTTGTTTCCGCGATCCTCGAAGGGAGGGCCGAACGGATGATCTCGCCGGATGATCTGGATCGGCTTCAGGAGGAGGCGCTGCGGGCTTTGGAGGCCTTGGACAGCGAAGAGGCCCTCCGGGCCTGGCATGCCGGCTACCTGGGGCGGCGGAGCCGGTTGATGGAAGTGTTCGCCGCCTTGGGGGGGCTGCCGAAAGACCTGCGGCCGGTGATCGGGCGCAAGGCCAACGAGGTGAAAGAGGCCCTGGAAGCCGCCTACGCCGCCCGCCTGGAGGCGATCCGCCAGGCGGCCTTGCGCCGGGAGCTGGAGGCCCCGCCCCTCGACGTCACCCTGCCCGGCCGCCCGGTCCGTGCCGGCCGGTTGCATCCGGCCACCCAGACCCTGCGGGAGATCGTGGCCATCTTCGCCGAGATGGGCTTCCAGGTCTTCACCAGTCGCGACGTGGAGACGGACGAATATAATTTCCAACTGCTGAACATCCCGCCCCACCATCCGGCCCGGGATATGTGGAGCACCTTCTACACCGACCGCGAAGGGGTGATCCTGCGCACCCACACCTCCCCGGGTCAGATCCACGCCATGCGG
>JBEPYX010000188.1:0-4542 GCA_041641155.1 Thermoflexus sp. | reverse complement strand
GGAGGATCCGGAGCTCCCGGACCGCGATCTCATAGCCGCCGGGGATCCCCGGGGCTCGGGCGTCCTGGCGGACGGTGCCGGTGACGATCAAGGAGGATTCCTGGGTCACCCGGCGGGCCGCCTCGAAGGTCTCCGGCGGGACATCCCGCATGGACACCACGCACTGGGCGATCCCCGTCCCATCCCGCACCAGCAGGAAGTAAAGGCGGCCCTTGTCCGTCTTGTTGTAGAGCCAGCCACGGACCGTGACCTCCTGGCCCACGTAATCCGCGATCCGCTCGATACGCATAATTGGCGCTGTCATCCGCGCGCTCCGTTCGCCGGACTTGTCCATGGGGTGTCCCGATCCCGTCTTCAGCCCATCTCCTGGCGGCCTTGAAGGGCGCGGACCAGGGTGATCTCATCGGCGTATTCCAGGTCGCCGCCCACCGGCAGCCCCCGAGCCAGGCGGGTCACCCGCACTCCCAGGGGGGCCAGCAACCGGTGGATGTAAACGGCGGTGTTCTCCCCCTCTAGGCTGGGGTTGGTGGCCAGGATCACCTCCCGCGGGGCGTCGCGCCGGACCCGGTCGACCAGCTCGCGGATCCGGAGATGCTCCGGCCCCACGCCGTCCATCGGAGAGATCACTCCATGCAGCACGTGATAGACCCCCGTGTATTCCCCGGTGCGCTCGATGGCCAGCACATCCAGGGGTTCCTCTACCACGCAGATCAACCCGTGGTCGCGGCGCTCGTCGCGGCAGATGGCGCACGGGCTTTCATCGGTGATGTTGAAGCAGACCTCGCACAACCGGATCTGCCGCTTCAGCTCCCGCAGCGCCTCCGCGAGGGCGGCGACCTCCTCCTCCGGCGCTCGTAGGAGATAAAAGGCCAGGCGGGAGGCTGTCTTGGGCCCGATCCCGGGCAGTTTCACCAGGGCCTCGATCAGCCGCGCGATCGGGGGAGGGGTGATCGTCGTCACGGGACGCATATGGGCTCACCGAAGTGCAGGACTATTTTGATCATAACACAGGGAGGCAGTGCGGCGATCTGCCCCGCTGGGGTCGGGGAGCTCACCCCCCCTCGCCGGAATCCGCTGCCCGGAGCACCTGATCGAGATCCTCAATGAGATCGTCCGGGGTGGCCGTCCCGGAGCCCTCGATCGAGGCTTGTTGCTCGATGAGGCTCTCCGGCCCGCCGAAGCCGGCGGCCCGGATGAACAGCCGGACCCATGCGGCGACCCCGGGGGTGGCTTCCTGGCTTCCCCGGACCCGGAAGGAGACCAGGCTGCCGAACCCATGCGTCCGGCGGGCGGCCGCCCCTGTGGCGGGATCCACTCGGGATCCGGCGTGGATCGCCAGGGTCTCCAGGCGCATGGCGCTTTCCCGGCGAGAGGGCGCGCCGGCGGCGTTCCGCGCTACACCAACCCGCTCAGGCCCATCTGACTGGCCAGGGCGTTCAGCCGCTCCGCCGCGTAGGCCTGGGAGCGCTCGATCGCCTGGTTGATGGCCGCCACCAGCAGGTCCTGGAGCATCTCGATATCCCCGGCTGACAGGAGGGCGGGATCAATAACGATCGAGCGCACCCGCTGGTCCCCTGTGATCAGCACCGTGACAGCGCCGCCACCGGCGGTCACGGTCAGGGTCTCCTGGGCAAGGGCTTCCTTGGCCTTCACCATCTCCTCCTGCAGCCGCTGGAGCTGCTGGAGGAGCTGCATCGGGTTGCCGGGCCAACGCGCCTTGCTCATCGGATGGCTCCTTTCAGCAGGAGAAAGTCAGGGTTCTGTTCGCGGCTGCCGGTCAAGCAAGGGCGCCGCTTTGGGACCCGGCTCACTCCTCCTCGACCTGGGCCCCAAGGTCTTCCACAGCCCGCTGGATCAACGGATCCTCGGTGGCGGGCCGCCCCCGTCGGGTTTTCCGGGCCACGATGTTTCGGATGACCACTGGGAACCCGAAGGTGTGGCTCAGGATATCCTCCACCAGGGCCTGGGCCTTGGCCCGCGGGTCCTGGAACTTGTCCCGCAGCAGTTCGGAGGGCCAGGCCAGGACGACGGTGTTTCCCTCCACAGCGTGGAGGACGCAGGATTTCAGCAGCGCTTCGGTGGGGAGGCTCTGCGCCCGCACCGCTTTGAGGATGCTGGCCCAGCGCTCCCGGAGCGCCTCCAGGGTCAGCCCACCTGTCGCCGTGGGGGACGCCGGGGCGGGGCGGGTCGGGGGGCTGACCGCCAAGGAGGGAGCCGGGGCGGGGGCCGCGGGAGCGCCCCGCATGGCATGCGCCTGCTGGCAGGCCAGCGCGGCCTCCACGAAGGCCAGCTCCAGGGCCAGCTGGGGCTGCCATGCGCTTCGGACATCCGAGGCGGCGGTGGCGAACAGGCGGATCAGGCGGGGGAGGGCCTCCGGGGGCAGCCGGCGGGCGTGTTGCTGGGCGGCCGCCGTTTGTTCGGGGGGGAGGTCAAGGGCTTCGGCGTGCCCCCATTGGATCCACATCACCGCCCGCAGGTGTTCCACCAACTGTCGGGCCAGCTGCTGAGGATGGGCGCCCTCCTCCACCGCGCGGGCGATGAGGGTCAGCCCACGGGCGGTATCCCCCTCCCCCAACGCCTCCACCACCTGGCTCACGAGGTCCCACCGCCCGGCCCCCAAGGCCCGCTGCACTCGCTCCACAGTGATCGGGTCCTCGTCCGCCCCCAGCTGATCCAGTAAGGTGACGGCGTCCCGCAGGCTGCCGGTGGCCTGGCGCGCGATCCATGCCAGGGCCTCCGGCTCAGCGGCCAGCCCCTCCGCGGCGACGATCTCCTCCAGCCGCCGGGCGATCTCCGCCGTGGTCAACCGGCGGAAGTCGAAGCGCTGGCAGCGGGAGAGGATCGTCGCGGGGATTCGGTGGGGCTCGGTCGTCGCCAGGACGAAGATGACGTGCGGCGGGGGCTCCTCCAGGGTTTTGAGGAGGGCATTGAAGGCTTCGGTGGTGAGCATGTGGGCTTCGTCGATGACGTAGACCTTGTAGCGGGCTTCGCTGGGGGAGAAGCGAACCCGCTCCCGCAGATCGCGGATCTCATCGATGCCCCGGTTGGAGGCGGCGTCGATCTCGATGAGATCCATGAGGCGCCCCTCGTTGACCGCCTGGCAGATCCGACAGCGATCGCACGGGCGTTCCTCGACAGGCTCGGCCAGACAGTTCACCGCCTTGGCCAGCAGGCGCGCTGTGGTGGTCTTGCCCGTCCCCCGCGGGCCAGCGAACAGATAGGCGTGGGCGATGCGCCCCAGGCGCAAGGCATTGCGCAGGGTGCGGGTCACATGGTCCTGGCCGACCACTTCCTCGAACCGTCGGGGACGCCACTTGCGGTAGAGGGCGAAGGGCATCGGCGGCCACGCTCCGGAGTCCGGTCGGTCTGGCGGGGATTATAAACCGAGGGCCAGGGGCCGGCAAAAGGGGGCGGGGCGTCCCCCGTCTTGAACTGGCGAGCGGTTTACGCTACCATTAAACCCCGACTGCGGCTCTCTCCGGATCGGGCGTTGCGGCGCGCGGCCCTGTCCCTGCTGGCGGGAAGCAGGGCTTCGATCGGAGATCCTGAAACGGACGGGACATCAATCATGGAGCTGGAGGAGAAGCCCCCCCTCTCGCTGGACTCTCTGGTGTTCGTGGAGGACCGTTTGCACTTCTCCACGGTCGGGGCGGTTCGGACGGATCGGGGGTGGGTCTGTATTGATACGCCGGCGGATCCGCTCCACGCGGCATGGTGGCGGCGGATGTTGCAAGCGATCGCGCCCCTGCCGATCCTCGCCGTCATCTACACCGATGGCAACCGGGATCGGGTGCTGGGGAGCGCGATCCTGTTCGAAGGGCGTCCTGGCTTGGTCATCGCCCATCATCAGACCTTCGATCGGATCAAAGGCCATGGGGAGATCGGCCGCCAGCAGTTGCTGGATACCCTGATTAACCTCGGCCGGAGCGAGTCCGCGGAGATCCTGGCGCGCACCCCGCTGATGCTGCCTAACCTTACCTTCTCAGATCGCATGATCTTGAACTTCGGGGGGCCGACCCTCATCCTCGAGCATGTGGATGGGGCTTCCCCGGGTCAGATCTGGGTCCGGATCCCGGAGCACGATGTCGTGTTCGTCGGCGACACGGTCACCCTGAACACGCATCCGAACCTCAGCGAAGCCGACCTGGAGCGCTGGCTGGAGCAGCTCCGGCGGTTGGAGGCCGGGGAAGTGGCCCGACGCGTGGTCCCCGGCCGGGGGCCGCTGGTGGACCCCTCCGGGGTGTCCCCGGTCGTGGATTATCTGAAGGCGCTGCTCCAGCGGGTGAAAGTCTTGGCCGGGCTCCGCCGCAAGGTCGAGCTGAGCCCCATCGTGAACGAGTTCATGGCCTACTTCCCGGTCCCTGAACACGAACGTGAGCGGATCCAGCGTCGCATCCGCATGGCCATCGAGCGCTTGCTGGAGCTTTACGGTGAGGGAAAGAAGGCAAAAGCCGGGAAGGCGACCGCCCCCAAAGCCCGAGCACGTGAGAAGAGCGGGAAGTAACCGCGACGCCGCCTCTGTTCCCCACCATTCCCTTTTGG
>JBEPYX010000187.1:0-4553 GCA_041641155.1 Thermoflexus sp. | reverse complement strand
CCCGCCGTCTCGGCCAGCCGGTATAGTAGGCCGACCTGGGCGGCGTCGGCCAGGCGGGCGGTGGCGTCCTTGGCATACCACTGGGCTTCCTCGGGCTCGCTGCTGGTCA
The DNA here is from genome assembly GCA_041641155.1 of Thermoflexus sp. Classification (GTDB taxonomy): domain Bacteria; phylum Chloroflexota; class Anaerolineae; order Thermoflexales; family Thermoflexaceae; genus Thermoflexus. The sequence goes on along the minus strand of JBEPYX010000187.1, from coordinate 4,444 downwards.
GCCGGGCCAGGGTGCCCTCGATGACCTCGCGGGCGGCCCGGGCCTCGGGGGTGCCGGCCTTCTCCAATATGGGGATGAACTCGGCCAGGAAGGCCTCGTGGGCCCGCTTCTTGTGTATGGCCTCCAGCAGGTCCAGGGCCTGGATGTTGCTGGGTCCTTCCCAGATGGGCGTGATCAGCGCCTCGCGGTGCCAGCGGGCCACGGCGTATTCCTCCAGGAACCCGATCCCCCCGAACAACTCCATGGCCAGCCGCGTCACCTCGGCCGCGTGGTCGGCGGTGCGGTTCTTGGCCAGGTGGGAGAGGAACCGGGCGTAATGATAGCGGGCAGTGTAGGGCGGCCGCTCATCCCAAGCCTTCTCGAAGCGGTCGGCGGCGTGGAAGCCCAGGACCAGCCCGCCGGTGATGCGCACCGCCATATCGGTCAGGTCCCGACGGATCAACGGGTGATCCACCAGCGGCCGGCCGAAGGACCGTCGGCGCTGCACCCGTTCCAGCACCTCCAGGTGTGCCTTGCGGGCGATGCCCATGCCGGCGATGGCGTTGGCCAGCCGGGAGACCGTCAGCACCTCGAGGGTGTAGTAGATCCCTTGCTCCGCCTCGCCCACCAGAAACGCCTCGCTGCCATGGAACTCCACCTCGCCGGAGGGCACAGTGCGGGTGGCGCTCTTGTCCTTCAGCCGGCGGATATGGTAGTTCAGCGCGCCGGCCCGGTTGATCCGGGGGACGAGGAACAGGGCCAGCCCCTTGGGCCCGGGGGGCGCCCCCTCCGGCCGCGCGGTGACAAGGGCCACATCGGTCAGGCCGGCGCCGCTGCAGAAATACTTCTCGCCGTCGAGGCGCCAGACATCACCATCGCGGGTGGCCTTAAGGGTGTTGGCCCCCAGGTCGCTGCCGCCCTGGATCTCGGTCATCCAGGTGGCTCCCCAGAACTCGCCGCGGAGGAGCTTTTCCTTCCATTCGGCGAACTCCGGCGCGTATTTGTGGATCACGTAGGCGGTCTGGTTGGTGATGGTCAGGATGCAGTAGAGGCCGGGGTCGGCCACCAAGTAGCCCAGGGCGTAGTGGTGGAGCCAGCGGCCGCCCTCATAGGGCGGGCGGTTCATCGGAGCCAGCTCCCGGAGCAGCGCCTCCTGGGCCGGCGACAGCCGCACTCGGTCCACCCGGTTGCCGTCCAGGTCGTGCGTGACCAAGACCGGCGGGGACTCGTGGTCTACGTGGTAGGCGACCTCGTACACCTCCCGGCCCGCCAGGGCACCGAAACGGCGCAACTCGTCCTCGTGGGCGGTGAAGCCTGGCCAGTAGTGGGCGAGCACGTGATGGAGGTCCGGATCGCGCTCCCAGTGGTTCTGCCCGTAGGCGTAGGACTGGTATCGCATCGCTCAGTTTCTCCCAAATGTTCACGATTAAATGTTCACGATCGCGGGCCGCGGCCCAGGCGTTTGAGGAGGACGTCGGCCAGGGTGGGATGGCCGATCTCCTGGATCTCGTAGCGGACTCGCAACACCGGATGCCGCACTCGGAGGATGCGGGTGAGATCCACCGGGGTGGCGGCCAGCACCCGATCACAGGGCGCTCGGTTGATGGTCTCCTCGAGTTCTCGGATCTGCTCCGCCCCATACCCCATCGCCGGGAGCACGGGGCCGGTCTGCGGGTAGCGCCGGTAGACCTCCTGGATGCTCCCCACCGCGTAGGGGCGGGGGTCCACGATCTCGGCCGCGCCGAAGCGCTGGGCGGCCACCAGCCCCGCCCCATAGGCCATCTCCCCATGGGTGAGGGTCGGCCCGTCTTCCACCACCAGGACCCTCTGGCCACGGATGGCGTCCGGATCCTCCACGAAGATGGGCATGGCGGCCTCGATGAGGATGGCCTGGGGATTAGCCTGGAGGACGTTCCTCCGGACCTGGGCGATGGCCTCGGGGGCGGCGGTGTCGATTTTGTTGATCACCACCACGTCGGCCATGCGCAGGTTGGCCTCGCCCGGATGGTAGCGCAGCTCATGGCCCGGGCGGTGCGGATCCACCACCACGATGTGGAGATCCGGGACGAAGAAGGGGAAGTCGTTGTTCCCCCCATCCCAGAGGATCAGATCCCCCTCCTCCTCCGCCCGCTGCAGGATCCGCTCGTAGTCCACCCCGGCGTAGACGACGAACCCGTTGGCGAGGTGGGGCTCGTATTCCTCCCGCTCCTCGATGGTGCACTCGTAGCGATCCAGGTCCTCAAAGGAGGCGAACCGCTGCACGACCTGCCGGCGCAGGTCGCCATAGGGCATCGGGTGGCGGACGATGACCGGGTTCCAACCCAGCTCCCGCAGGAGGCGGGCCACCCGGCGGGTGGTAGGACTCTTGCCGCTGCCGGTGCGGGCCGCGCCGATGGAGACCACCGGCCGGCGCGATCGGAGCTGCGTCGCCTTCGGGCCCATCAGCCAGAAGTCGGCCCCGGCGGCGTGGGCGATGCTGGCCCGGTGCATGACGTATTCATGGCTGACGTCGCTGTAGGCGAACACCACCCGATCCACCTCGAAGCGTCGGATCAGGTGGGAGAGTTCCTCTTCCGGGTAGATGGGGATGCCCTCAGGGTAGAGAGGCCCGGCCAGCTCGGGTGGGTAGAGGCGCCCTTCGATGTTCGGGATCTGGGCCGCCGTGAAGGCCACAACCTCATAGGCCGGGTTGTTCCGGAAATACACATTGAAGTTGTGGAAATCGCGTCCGGCGGCGCCCATAATGATCACCCGGATCCGATCGGCCATAGCGAATCCCTCCTCGAAGTCGGTTTCGGATGGCCCGCCCCTCTGGTCCGTCGGGCGCTGCGGGGGCGGGGGATCCTCAGGCGAGCGCGGCCAGCAGCACACTGAGCAGATATAGCCCGATCAACGGCACCATCACGATCGTCATGTTCACGGGATCTATGGTGGGCGTGATGGCTGCGGCCAGGACGGCGATGGCCAGCACGGCGAAGCGCCACGCCCGGAGCAGCTGGCGGGCGGTGATCAGCCGCGCCTTCGCCAGGGCGAAGGCCACCAGCGGCATCTCGAAGCTGATCCCCAGCCAGAACATCAGGGAGACCACGAACGAGAGGTAGGTGGAGGGCCGAGGCTCCGTGCGGATGCCGGCGAACGTCACGAGGAAGGGGATGGCCACGGGCATCATCACGAAGTAGGTGAAGGCGCCCCCTCCGAGGAAGAGCGCGAAGGCCAGCGGCACCAGCAGGAGGACGATCCGCCGCTCGTGGGGCAGCAGCCCGACGTAGACGAAGGCCAGGATCTGATAGGCGATGTAGGGGAAGGCGAGGGTGAACCCGGTCAGGAGGGCCACCCGCATGTAGGCGGCGAGGCTCTCCGTCACATCGATGGAGACCAAGCCGGCCCGCCCCCCTACAGGAGCCGCCAGGACGTCCATCACCCGGTCGGCGATCAGCAACCCGATCCCGGTCCCGATCCCCAGGGCGATCAGACTGCGGAGCAGCCGCTGGCGCAGCTCCTCCAGATGCTCCAGCAGGGGCCGCGGGCGATCCTGCATCCGGACCTTAATCTTTCGGTCGGTCGACCGTCGAAGGATCCGCATGGGCGGTCCCGCGGGCGGGGGGCAGCCGGTAGGCGGCCGCCTCGGGCGGAAGGGCGACCTCCGGCGGCTCGGATGCGGCGCGCTCGAGCTCCCGGCCCATCGCCTGGGCCTCGGCCTCCCACTCCTCCCGGAACTCCTCATACAGCAGCCGGGCCTGCCGGAGCCATCGGCCCAGCTGATAGGCCAGGCGAGGGAGGTCCCGCGGCCCCAGCAGGATGAAGGCCAGCAGGAAGATGAATGCCAGCTCCATCGGCCCGATGCCGAACAGGTTATCCATCGATGGCCCCTTCTGCGCGGATCCGGTGGGAGCGCGCGGCCACCCCTATGGGGATCCCCGGGCGCTCCCCTCGAGTTCCTCGGCGATGCTCCCCAGCACACCGTTGACGAAGCGGGGGGTGCTGTCGGAGCCGAAGAGCTTCCCCAGCTCAACAGCCTCGTTGATGGCCACCGCGGGGGTCGTCCGCCGGGCGATGGCGAACTCGAAGATCGCCATCCGGAGGATGTTGCGGTCAATGACCGCCATCTGGGCGACGGGCCAGGCGGGGGCGTAGCGCTGGATCATACGGTCGATCTCCGCCCGGTGGGCGAGCACACCGGTGACCAGCTCCTGGGCGAGGGCCCGGGCCTCCGGCGGGAGCGGCTCCGCCTGGAACCGGGCGGCCAGGACCTCGCCGGGCGGATGGCCTGCCACGTCGATCTCGTAGAGCGCTTGCAGGGCCACCATGCGGGCGCGACGCAGCAGCGGGATCCCCTCTCGTTCCCAGCTGGCCCCCTCAGGCTCGCTCGTCGGATCCGGAGGCCTGCGACGCGGCACGCCCCTCCACCTCCACATCCGTGATCCGGACGTTCACGGCGGCCACCTCCAAGCCGGTCAGGTCGCGG
>JBEPYX010000186.1:0-4558 GCA_041641155.1 Thermoflexus sp. | reverse complement strand
GGAACACACGGCCCGCTCCCTCTCCGCGATCCCGGTGCGCCCCATGCCCTGGGAGGTGATCGGCCATTTCTGGGCCAACCTCCTGACAGGCCCGCTGGCGGATGGGAGGTTCGCCCAATCCGTCGCCCTGGCTATGGGGATCCTCTTCGCCGTCTCCTGGCGGGCCCGCGCCTTCCTCCCGATCCGGTCGCCTCTCGCCGAGTTGACCGCCGCCGTGTGGCTGCCGCTGGCCCTCGGCGCCCTGGCGGCCCTGCGCTGGCCCTTCTTCGCCGCCCGCTACTTCGCGATGTTGCTGATCCCGACGCTGGCCTGGATCACGTGGCTGCTCATGCGATCCCGACGCCGGTGGGCCCTTCCCCTCCTGCTCCTCCCCGGACTCATCGGCCTCCCCGGCATGCCCCTGTTGAGCGGGCGCCCCCTGGGCCTAGAGAGCGAATACAGCAAACACCATGTGTTGATCCATCCCTGGAGCGCCCCGATCCCGATCATCGCCCACGCCGAATGGCTCGTCTTCCCGCCGGTCGTTCGAGGTTATCCGGTCTACGGATGGTCGGACCTCACGCAGCGGGCAGCGGTGGTCAGCCAAGCCACCGAGTTTTGGTTCATCGGCGTGACCCCCTATCGGGCGGTTTGGGACGGCTGGCTGCAGGGGCTCCAGGCCACCCATGTGATCGACTTCCAGGCCGAATTCGACCACTTCATCCCCGAGTATCAGGCCAGCGTGTTCCACCTGGTCCGCCAGACCCCGCCCGCCCGCTGGGCGGCAGCGGACGTCCATTGGGCAAACGGGCTGCGCCTGAGCGCGGTCGGGTGGGCGGCCGAGGGCGTGGAGGCGGGCCGCTCCGCGCAGTGGCGCCTGCGGCTCTCGACCGATCGCCCCCTCGATCGGCGATGGACGTTGTTCGTGCACCTGGTGGATGAGGCCGGGCGGCTCTGGGCCAACTGGGACGCGGAACCGGATCCTCCGACCGACCGCTGGATGCCCGGGCAGGTCTATGAGATCCCCCGCAGCCTGTTGATCCCCCGTTTCGTGCCAGCCGGGCGGTATCGGGTGCACATCGGCTGGTATGAAACCGGGACGCCGGGCTTCCCCCGGCTTCCCCTCGTTGGGGGAGCCGCCGACACAGCGTTCCTCGGGGAACTGGAGGTGGTGGCGCCCGAGGCACCAATGCGGCTCGGGACGAGGACGGCCGGCCCGGTTTCGCTGGAGCCCCCAGAGGTCCGCGTACGTCCCGGCCCGGAAGGGGCGCGGATCGCCGTGGCGTTCCGGTGGGGGAGCCGGAGCCCGGCCCCCTTTGCCGGATGGCAGGTGGTTTGGAAAGCGCCCTGGGGCGCCGTCCCCCTGCAACGGCCCTATCAGATCCCAGAGGGAGCGGCGCTGGCCTCCGGGGGGGTGGAGGAGGTCTGGGTCAGCCCCCCCATCCCCAGCGGGCGGCCCGCCCTGGGCTGGCTGGAGATCCACTATGGGGGGCACCCGCTGGATCGGCGGCCGATCTGGATCTTCCCGCCCGCCGTGCGTTGGAGCTACGACTGGCTTTTCCTGAACCGAACATCCCCCTAGCCCAGGCATGCACCGATCGCCCAACCTGGCAGGTTCCGCATTCTTCGCGGTTACGGATCCAGCGGGGCGAGCGCTGGGCTGGAGGTAGCCATCCATGGGGCGTGTGGTCAAACCTCTGCTGCTGGCAGGGCTCTGGATCCTCTTCCTCCGGAGCGCATGGCCAGCCTCAGATCTCTTCCGTTCGGTCCCCGAGGGTCCGGACACCCTGGAGGTGTTGTGGGCCCTCCAATGGTATCGGCAGGCCATCGCGGAGGGCCGCTCCCCGCTTTTCTATCCTCTCACCTTCGCGCCGCTGGGATGGCACACGCCGACGCTGGCCCACACCCCCCTTCTGATCGGGCTGATGCTGCCGTGGTCCATCGTGGGGGGCGAGGCCTTCGCTTTCAACCTCATGGGCTGGATCGCTATGACGCTGGCCTTCGGCGGCGTCTATCGGCTCAGTTTGCGTTTCAACCGGGATCCCTGGCTCGCTTTCGCAGCGGGGCTTACCTATGCGTTCATGAACACGGCCTACAGCGGGTTGCGGGAGTTCGGCGGCCATCTGCACGTCATGCTGGGCTTCGCCCTTCTCCCGTGGTTCATCATCGAGCTGGAGTGCGCTCGTTGCCGGGGTTGGCATCGCCGTGTGGCATGGCGCGCGGGGATCCTCTGGGGACTGGCCGCGAGCATGCACCTTCAGATCCTTGCGATCGGGATGATCCCCGCGCTCGTCTACCTCGTCCGCAAAACGATCTCCCGAAGGGAGATCAAGGGGGCAGCGATCCTGATCACGGCCGCCCTGTTCCTTGCCGGGCCGTGGCTGGTCCTCTTCCGCTGGTCCTTCGAACAGGATCAAATGCAGCTCCACACCATCGAGCTGGCAAAGGATGTAGGCTATGATTGGGGCTTCGCATTTCAATGGAACCCATACCATCCCGCGCGGGCGATCATCGGGGCGGCGTCCGGGCTGCCGAAGATCGCCCCCATCGGGTTGACCCCGTGGATCATCAGCGGGCTTGGCCTGCTTGGGCTCTGGGGAACCCGCCGGGGCCCGCTGCGCAGCGGAAGGATGCTGGCGGTCGCAGGGGTGGGGGCGATGATGGCGACGGGGATCCTCCTGCAATGGAGGGGTCCCCTTGTCATCCCATGGCCCTCATGGCTCGTCGCGGCGTATGAGGTGCTATGGCGTTGGGGATATCATCTCCATCCCTCCTTCTTTGAATCGCCCCATGTCCCGGAGTGGCTGATCCATCGTGCGCACTCGCCGTTATTCATATTCGTCATGCTGACGCCTCTTCTTGGATACGCCACGGCCCTGAGCCGCTGGATGAGCTTGTTCGTCTTAGGGATGTTGACAGCCGGCTCAGAGGCCATCTCCCGCGTGATCCACACCCGGCCCGCGCGCGCCCTAGTCCTTATCCCATGGTTGCTGGAATGCTACAGCGTGGGAGCGGCCGGGTGGCCATGGCCATTCCCCATCCATCCGGCTTACGAGTGGCTTCGGCAACAACCTGGGGAGGGTATGATCGCAGAGCTGGCGCCGCCTTCGTTGTTGCGCTCGAGCGCCGCATTGCTGGCCACCCTCGCCCATCGGAAGCCCATCGTGAACGGATGGGGATCGTTCTATCCTGAATGGTTCGTCAAATCGGACATGCTGATCCATGGATCTTTGGATCGCGTATGGCGCATAGGCCCCATCGGGGTTCGGTATTTGGTCCTCCATCCCGCAAACCCGGGCGGGCCACACGTCCCTGCCCCAGGAGAGTTCCCGTCCCGATGCTTCGATCCCCTTCCGATCGAGAGCCCCTGGGAGGAACGGATCTGCGTGATCGATCTATCCGCCTATCCCCTCCACCAGATAACCAATCTATGGCTCCTGGACGGTTGGTCAGGTCTGGAGGAATGGGGCTTCTGGGCCGCCGCCCCTCAGTCTGAGGCCGTATACCTCACCCCTCAGGCAGCGGACCTGGACCTGGAAATCCAGGCGTTCCCGTTCTGCCCAGCGGACGTTCCGCAGCGGATCACCTTGTTCATCAACGGCCAGGAGATCGCTGGGCTCACCTTCTCCAACTGCGCGGAAGCGCATCAAATCATATCCATCCCGGGCGACCGGATCCGGCGGGGGTGGAACTCCGTGACCTTCCACTTTGCTTACGCCCGATCCCCTGCCCAGGCGACGGGAGGGTGGAACCCAGATTCGAGAACGCTGGCCGTGGGCTTCCGCAAGCTGTGGATCCACGTCCGGGCATCCTCGCCGGCCCGCTGAGGCGCTCCATGGGGGAAGAGGGACGGCCATCGGGGCTCCTGCGACGTCTTCCGGGAGCAACGCTGCGATGAGTTCCCCATTTTTCAGCATGGGGAGTCACGGAGGAGGGAGAGGGGGCCGAACATGGCATAATGGAAGCGCAACCGCGACACCCGGAGGCCCCATGCGGATCCTCTACGTGGTGGCCGAAGCGGCGCCCTTTGTGAAGGTGGGTGGGTTGGCCGATGTGGCCTACGGGCTTCCACGCGCCCTACAAACCCGGGGACACGAGGTCCGGGTGATCCTCCCGCGGTATCGAACCATTAATGGATCCGCCCACGGCCTGCGTCCCCTGCGCCCTCCCTTCCCCGTCCCTATCGGCCTGGCCGGCGAGACGCGCCTGGTCGAGGTGGAGGTGAGCGAGGCCACCGGCGTCCCCACGTATTTCGTCTGGGATGAGCACTGGTTCGGGCGCGATCAGGTGTACGGATACCCAGACGACCCCCAGCGCTTTATCTTCTTCTGCCGCGCCGTCCTGGCCTTCCTGCGCCACACGGACTGGCGGCCGGACATCCTGCACGGCAACGACTGGCACACGGGGTTCCTCTTCCTCTGGCTCGCCACCGCCGGCCGACGGGATCGGTTCTACCGGCCCATCGCGACGGTTTTCACCATCCACAACATGGCTTATCAGGGGATCACGGGTGACGCCCTGCTGGCGTTCGGGGGGATCCACGACCATGTGGAGCGGCTAGAGGTGGAGCCGCCAGGCC
>JBEPYX010000185.1:0-4565 GCA_041641155.1 Thermoflexus sp. | reverse complement strand
GGATCCACGCCCGGGTGTCCGTAGAAGCGGGCGTCCTCCGTGGCCAGGGTGGCGGCGATGCAGGATGAAGGGATCTGGCGGAGGGGGATCCAGGTGTGGCGCCCCTGGTGGGGGTGGGCGATCTCGTAGAGCAGGCGGCCATGACGATCCAGGAGGCGAACCCCCGGCGTGGGGCCCTGCCGCCTCAGGTCCGTGGGGTCGGGGAGTGGACCGATCCAGAGGGCGAGCGCCCCGGCCGTCAGCCCGCCCCCCAGCAGGCTCGCCGCCCCGATGCGCCACAACCATCGCTGGATCGTGCCCATACGGATCCGTTGGATGTCACGAGGGGGTCCCGACGACGGGTCAGAACTCGGCGAGGGAGAACGGGACGGGGACGAAGATGAGCAGGAACAGGATCCAGGTCAGCCAGCCGATCGCCTGGCGCGCCGGATCGAGGGGGGTGATGTCGTTCAGCGGGGGCGGGTGGCGCAGGCCGGTGAGCATCGGCATGAAAGCCCAGAGGAACCAGCCGGGCCAGCGAAGGCCCAGCAGCAGCAGGGCGAACACCCCGATCTCCGAGACGCGCCAGGCCGTCCGGCCGAGCATCGCATACATGATGTGCCCGCCGTCCAGCTGCCCCAGGGGCAGCAGGTTGAAGGCCGTCACCAGCAGCCCGATCCACCCCGCCCAGGCCAGGACGTTCAGCTGGACGTCATAGCCATCCCCCGGGAGGGGGTGGCCGAAGATCAATATCTTCAGGCCCCAGTAGAGAAGGGAGTTGCCCTCCAAGGCGACCACGCCCCGCAGGGGGACCACCGGCGAGGTCAGAAGCCCGTAGATCAGGATGGGAAGGGCGACGGCCAGCCCGGCGAGGGGGCCCGCCACCCCGATGTCGAAGAGGGCCTTGCGGTTGCGGATGGGGGAGCGGATCTGGATGAAGGCTCCGAATGTCCCCAGCATCCCGATCACCGGAGGGACCGGGATGAAGTAGGGCAGGGTCACCTCGCTGCGGTGCAGCCGGGCTGCGATGTAATGTCCCATCTCGTGAACGCCGAGGATCAGCAACAGCGCGGTGGCGAAGGCAATGCCCTGCTGGAGGTTAAGCCGGCCCTCGCCGCCGTAAAGGGCCCCGGCCCATACGGTGGTCGCCACGGTGGCCAGGAACAGGGCCAGGTTGATCCAGGGGCGGGTTCGGGCGGGCCGGAACACCCCGACCTGGGCGATGATCTGGTCGATCCGCCCGTGGCGCCGCAGGATCGGCGTGTAGCCCAGGGCTTCGAAGCGCGGGCGCAGGATCTCAAAGGCCGAATCCGGGTCCGTTTGGAGATAGCCCTCGAAGGCGATCACTTGGTCCGGCGGATACAGCACGCGGGCTTCGGTGATCACGAAAAGCCCCCGCATGGCTGCCGCCAGCCGGTCCAGCGTGGAGGATGTCCATCCGGTCTCATACGGCGTGGTCTCCATCGGGTTCCAAGCCTCGGATCAAGATCGCACCGCGCGCCGCTGTTTGGGGTCGTTGCTCCCTATCAAATACCTCTCTGATCCAGTCTAAAGCGACTGGGGGAAGTTCGCAATGATCCGGTGCGGAAGGGGGTGGATCTCTGGGTGGTCTCCGGGGGATGCTGGGAACTGTGATTTGAGCTAGGATAAGAGGTGGAAGCGGCCTCTGAGGCCTTTATCCGAAGCCGCCGAGCGGCATCTTGGGGAATTCAAAATGGCCGAAAGATCGAAGGGGCGTCCGATCGGGCGGGCTCTCGTTCGTTCCCTACGTTACTGGCTCACCCCGGGGCTGGGGGTGAAGCGGTGGTTGGCGTTGCTGCTGTTGGGGGTGACGGAGCTGGCCCTGGCGCTGGCCTATGTGCTGGTGACCATCTATCGGGAGCAGCCGCTTCCCCCGATTTTCTATTACATCACCTTGCAGTTCATCCCCCGTCTGGGCCGGGCGGCCCTCTTTGGGATCCTGGGCCTCCTCACGGCGGGAGTGGCTCTGATGCAGCTGAACCGCACCCTGCTTTCTCCCTTCCTGCAGCCCGGCCGGGATGTGGCGGAGATCCTGCACCGCCACCGACAGCGGGAGCGGGGGCCGCGCATCGTGGCCATCGGGGGAGGCACCGGCCAATCCACCCTGCTGCGGGGGCTGAAGTCGATGAGCGCCCGGCTGACCGCGGTGGTGACGGTGGCTGACGATGGAGGCAGCTCTGGCCGCCTGCGCCGTGAGATGGGGCTGCTGCCGCCTGGGGATTTCCGCAACTGCTTGGCCGCTCTGGCGGAGGCGGAGCCGCTGATGGCAGCTCTTTTCCAGTATCGCTTCGGGCGGGGGACCGGACTCAACGGCCATGCGTTCGGGAACCTCTTCATCGCCGCGATGGCGGAGATCACCGGGAGCTTCGAGCAGGCCGTAGCCGAATCCAGTCGCGTCTTGGCGATCCGGGGCCGGGTGCTGCCCTGCACAGTGGAGCACGTCGTGCTGGCCGCCGAGATCCGGGACGCCGAGGGGCGGGTCCACCGGGTCGATGGGGAATCGGCGATCCCGGAGGTCCGGGGCCGCATCGAGCGGGTGTGGCTGATCCCGGAGCACGCACGGGCCTATCCCGAGACCATCCGCGCCATCCTGGAGGCCGATCTGATCGTCCTGGGCCCGGGGAGCCTTTACACCAGCGTGCTGCCCAACCTGCTGGTCGAGGGCATCGTCCCCGCCATCCGGGCCAGCCGGGCTTTGAAGGTGTATGTCTGCAACGTGGCCACCCAGGTTGGGGAGACGGAAGGCTACGGGGTGGCGGATCACGTGCAGGCGATCGAGCGGCATGTGGGGCCGCGCCTGTTCGATCTGGTGCTGGTCAACAGCCGGACCGATGTGCCCTGGGAAGGGGTTCCGGAGGAAGTGGGGGAGCTGGTGCGCTGGGATGGGCAACCCATCCCTCCTTACACCGTGGTAGCGATGGATGTCATCGATGAACGGATGCCGTGGCGCCACGATCCTGAGAAATTGGCGCGGGCCCTGATGGCGCTCTTCGAGCGTTACCGCCGATGAGGGGGGTCGTCACACGGACGATAGGACACTGCGCCGTCCCGCTTCGAGGATCACGGGGGAGGGCCGAGCGGATGGGCATGCAGGGGATCCGCAGGCTCGCGTTCTGGCTCATGCTCGGGCTGACCGCCTGTGCGCTCCAACCCGAAGGCCCGAGCCCCCTGGTCTATGAAGGGCCGTATCGGGTGGATCTGGCGGTGGGGCAGGGGTTGCCGGGGACGGACGTGCGCTACCTGGGCCTGGGGCCGCGGGGGGCGAGGGTCCAGATCAGGGGCCAGGAGGTGATCCGGCTGGCCGGGGATTCCATCGAGGCGGAAGCCCGGCCCCATCCCACCCTGAAGGCCCGTTACCAATTGCGCGTTTACGCCTACGATGAACGGGCCCTCCACGCCTTCGGGACGGTGCGGGTGGAGCTCCAGGAGGTCCGCCCTCGCGCGGCCCCGCTTCCCTCCAGCGCCGCGGTGCGCTTCACCGCGCCCGTCACCTACCGCGTCCCCAAGGGGGGTGTGATCCCGGGCACCTCCATCGTGTTCGCAGGCAAGGAGGAGGGGCGGGCGCGTCTGGAGGGCGTGTCGGGGTATCCGTATCGGAACGTCGGGGATTCCATCCTCTGGACCGGGCAGATCCATCCCATGGTTTATCTCGACGCCACGTTCCGGGTCCTGTTGATCGAGGAGGGATGGCTGACGGTGGTGGGCACGGCGGAGGTGCGACTCTCTGAGATGTAAGGAAAGGAGGCGGCGATGGTTCAGGCGTATGTGTTCATCCAGGCGGCCATGAGCAAGCCCAGCGCGGTGGCCGAGGCGTTGCGAAGGCTCCCCGAGGTCAAATCCGCGGTGGTGGTCACCGGCCCTTACGACGTGATTGCCCTGGTGGAGGCCGAGGACTTGAGCGCCCTCGGCCGGGTGATCACCGAGAAGATCCAGACCATCGAGGGGGTGGAGCGCACCCTCACCTCGCTGGTGACCGGGATCTAAGCCCCACCTCGATCGAACAGGCGATCGATGGCCTCCGACAGCTCCGCCAGGTTCTGGACTTGGTGGACCGCGGCGCAGAAGGGGGCGTAGAGGAGCATGTCGCTGTCGCCGGTGCCCCAGAGCGAACGGGGCTCCGGGTTGAACCAGAGGATGCGTTTGGCCCGACGGCGGATGGCCTCGAAGCAATCCAGCCGCGGGTCGTTGTAGTTGTTCCGCCCATCCCCCACCACGATCACCGTCGTCCGCCGATCAAGGGCGTCCATGTGGTTCCGGCAGAACGTGGCCAGGCTGTTCCCTAGGTCTGTGTTGTAATGCCCCGGTGGGTTCTCCAGCAGCACCTGGCGCACGGCTTCCTCCGGCCGGCGTTCGGCGAAGATCGAGGTGATCTCAGTGAGGTCGTCGATGAAGACAAAGCTCCGGGTGCGGCTGATCTGGTCCTGGAGCAGGTAGATTAGATGAAGGAAGAACTCGGAGCAGTGGCGCACCGAGGTGCTGAGATCGCATAGGACAACGAGGCAGGGCTTGAGGTGGCGTCGCCGGAAGCGCAGGTCGAAGGGGACGCTCGCGTAGCGCAGGTTGAC
>JBEPYX010000184.1:0-4585 GCA_041641155.1 Thermoflexus sp. | reverse complement strand
GGGACCAGCCCACGTAGCGCGGTCTGGCGCATCGCGTCCACCCCGTAGGCCACGGGGTCCACGCGGGCCAGCCACTCCATCCAGAGGGGCACCTGCCGCAGCGGGAAGAAGGCCCCGCTCATGAAGAACATCGGCATCAGCAGGAAGTTCATCATCATATGGAAGCCTTCCATCGAGCGCATGCGGGCGGCGATTAGGATCCCGAAGGAGGTCATCGTCGCCGCCACCAGGATCATCATCGCGATCAGGGTGAGGATCTGGAGAACGCTGAAGCGTACCCCCACCAGGGGGGCCAGGAGCATGATGAGGAGCCCCTGGATCAAGGCCGTGGTGCTGCCGCCGGCCACTTTCCCCAGCGCGACGGCCGTACGGGAGACCGGGGCCACCAGCACCTCCTTCAAGAAGCCGAACTCCCGATCCCACACGATGGAGACGGCGGAGAACACGGCGGTGAAGAGCACAGCCATGCTCAGGATGCCCGGGAACAGGAAGGCGCGGAAGTCCACCCCGCCCATCCCCGCCGCCACTGCGGGGGCCAACCCGTTCCCGAACACGATCAGGAAGAGCAGCGGTTGCCCCAGCGAGCTCACGATGCGGGCGCGGTCCCGCAGGAACCGCAGGAGATCCCGATACCAGATCGTATAGACTGTCCTCAGGAATGCCATGTCGTTTCACCTCCGGCTCCAGAGGCGATGGTGCAGGCGCATCATCTCCAGAGGTGAGGCCTCTTCCTCCCGGATGGCGCGGCCGGTCAGCTTGATGAACACATCCTCTAGGCTCGGCCGCCGCAGGCTGATGCTGTAGACGACCAACGGGGGCTCCACGCCGTTCTGGAGGACGCTCAGCAGGCGGGGGATCAGCTGATCGCCCTGGGCCGCCTCGACGCGCAACCCCTCCGCGGTCCGCTGGGGCTCCAGCGCCAGGATCTCCCGCAGCCGGACCGCCGCCCGGGCGTCGTCGCTGGTCCGCAACAGGATCACATCCCCGCCGACCGTGGCCTTTAGCTGCTCCGGCGTGTCGAGGGCGATGATCTGGCCGTGGTCGATGATGGCGATGCGATCCGCCCATTCCGCCTCATCCATGTAGTGGGTGGTGAAGAAAACCGTCGTCCCCTCCGTGTCCCGCAGGCGGAGGATGTACTCCCAGATGTGGCGGCGGGTCTGAGGGTCCAGCCCCAGGGTGGGCTCGTCCAGGAAGAGGACCTTGGGCTGGTGGAGCAAGCCCCGGGCGAGTTCCAGCCGGCGTTTCATCCCCCCGGAGAAGGTGCGCACCTCCTGATGGGCGTGCTCGGCGAGCTCCACCAGCTCCAGCAGGCGCCGCGCCCGCTCTTCGAAGGCCCGACGGGGGACGTCATACAATCGCGCGTGGAACTGGAGGTTCTGCCATGCCGTCAGCCGGTCGTCCAGGCTGGGGTCCTGGAACACCAGGCCGATGCGTCGGCGGACCTCATGGGGTTCCCGCACGATGTCGTGGCCGCCCACCCGGGCGGTGCCGGAGGTCGGCCGCAGCAGCGTGCACAGCATGCTGATCGTTGTGGTCTTGCCGGCCCCGTTGGGGCCTAGGAACGCGAACAGCTCCCCCTCGCGGACCGTGAAGGAGACCTCCCGGACCGCCACGAAGTCGCCGAACCGTCGGGTGAGGCGATCAGCCTCGATCGCGTTCATACGCTCCTCCGATACCGAATGGGGTGGGTGGAACCGAGGCCTGGCGCATCGCGCGGGGAGCGCGTGGCGGAGGCCCTGCCCATCTTTATGGCCCGGCCCGGCCCCCCAGTGTCCGGTGCAGCAGCATCATCGCCTGGGCGAGGAGCGCGCGCTCCTCGGGGCTTAAGGTGGCCAGCCGCCGCCCCAGCCGGGCCGCAGCCCGGCGCTGGAGCCGCCGGAGCGCTTGCCTCCCCGCTGGCGTGAGCCGGATCCACACCCGGCGCCGATCCGAGGGATCCCGCTCCACGGCGACCCAGCCCATGTCCGTGAGGGAGCGGACCGCTCGGGAAACGGTGGAGGGGCGCACCGCCTGGGCGCGGGCCAGCTCCGTCAGGGTATACGGGCGATGGGCCAGCATCCCCAGGATGCGGTAGGACTGAGCCGGGAACATCTCCCGGCCCTCCCCCTTCACCTCCGCCCAGATCTGCCGCATCACCAAATGGAGGGTCTCCAGGATCCGGCGGGCCAGGATGTGCTCGCGGATCGGCTCCTCGACCTTCACCCGCATGCCCCGGGCCAATGGTTGCTTTGGCTAAAAATTAGCCAAGCGAATGATAACACCGCGGGCCCTGCGCGTCAAATCCCGATGGCGGCCGGGGGCGCCAGGCCACCTACGGAGTGCCCCTCTCCGGGTCCTTCGCCGTTTTCTCAACTAAGTTCACGAAATCAGATAAATGGATCCATAAAACAGAATAAGCCAGCGACTTATCTTGACAATAACGAGAAGAAATTACAACATTGAAACAGAAAACGCCGAACTTCATCAAGGCTGCTGTCGAGGCTATGGCGTGCATGGGCTTCGTGCCCGCGGGGTGTCGTTGGGCCAGGCGACCGGAGATCGCCGGCGTCTGTTGAGCGCAGGGGAGCGAATCCGGGTTGGGGGGGTGAAAGTTGAAAAGGGCAGTGCAGCGCTCTGCGATGCTCGGCGGCCTGATCGTCCTGGTCATGCTTCCCTTGGGTTTCGTGCTGTTGCGGCCGATCCAGGTGATGCCCCGCCTGGGGCCGGCGCCTGCGTTTCGTCTGACCGATCAACTCGGCCGTCCGGTCACCCACTTAGACCTGGTTGGCCAGATCGTGGTCTTTGATTTCATCGCCACCCAAGGGGATGAAGCCGCCCCGGTGATGACGGACTCGATGCGCCGGTTGCGGGATGAGCTGCGCCGGCGCGGATGGCTGGGCAAGCGTGTGCGCTTAGTGACCCTCACCTTCGATCCGGAACGCGATACGCCGGAGGTGTTGAACGTCTATGCGCGGGCGCAGCAGGCCGATCCAAACGAGTGGCTGTTCCTGACCGGGGAGCCGGACATGCTGCGGGCGGTGATCGGGGGTGGCTTTGGGGTGTATTACCGCAAATCCCAAACGACAGGCCAGGGGACGATTTTCTCACGCACCAGCAAGTTTGTGTTGGTGGATGGGCAGGGGCTGATCCGGGCGGAGTATTACGGTCCGACGCTGGACATCGCGCGGGTGATCCGTGACATCGAGCTGATCCAGCGCGAGGCCTCGTCCACGGGCGTGGCGCGTTATGCGTATGAGGCGGCGCATTGGTTCCTGTGCTACCCGCGTTAAAGGTGCCCTGCAGTGGTGCTCATCGTCCTGGCGTTGGCGGCGACGGTCGTCTGTGCCCCGCGCCCCTATGCCTTTCGCGGCCAACCTTTACAACCGCCTAGACCCGCCTCCGGCTTCATCCTGGTGGACGAGCGGGCATCCCTTTCGCCTGGACGATCAGCGTGGGTGGGAGGGCTCCAGCGTGTCTGTTGAGCGACAGGCGGCGAGAGGCGCCGCAGCTACCTGGTGGATCAGGGGGGGAGCTGCGGCTGATCGATCCGCACAGGGTCACCGCGGAGGAATCCGTCATCCGCCCCATGCGCTGCAAGCAGGAGGTGAAAGATGGAGCAACAAGGACATCCTAAGGGCGCGCTGATGCTGACGGTGATTTACATCGTTATCGTTGCCGTCATCTGGTTCTCCGTCTACGCGATCCTGCTGGCGAGGGGGTGACCGATGGGAGTCGAACGGTATGAGAAAATCTGGATTGTGCTGTCGCTGGTCGTGTTGGCGGTCTTCCTGGCCGCCATCGGCACCAGCGTGTTCGCCGCCGGCATTCAACTGCCCGGCGTGGAAGGGCGCGTGGATCCGAGGACGGTTGCGCAGACGCCGCCGTTCAACCAGCCGGGCGTGTATGAGTTGGCACCCAAGCGCTACGAAGTCGTCCTCCTGGCACAAGCCTGGAGCTTCACGCCCAACGAGATCCGTGTCCCGGCGGGCTCGGTCGTCACCTTCCGCATCACCAGCAAAGACGTAACCCACGGCTTGATGATCCCGGGCACCAACGTCAACGTGATGCTCTTGCCGGGACAGGTCTCGAAGGTGGTGGTGCGCTTGGACAAGCCGGGCCAATATCGGTTCCTCTGCCACGAATACTGCGGCCTTGGGCATCAGGCGATGTCCGGCGTGTTGATCGTGGAGTGAGGCGTGGGGAAGACCTTCGCCCGAGTTCGTCCCGGAGGTGAAACCATGTTTGCCCGCGAGGACCGGTTGGTGCGCTGGAACATCTACTTTGGGCTGATCGCTCTGGCGTTGGGCACGGCGCTGGGGCCGTTGCAGGCGTTGCAATATGCCAAGGTGAACCTTTACGGCGTGCTGTCGCCGCTCATCCGATCATATTACCAAGGTTTAACGTTGCATGGGGTGCTTAACGCGCTGGTTTGGACCACATTCTTCATCATGGGATTTTCAATCTTCGTCACCGTGCGCCTGCTGAACCGCCCGTTGCATCGCCCGGGCATCGCCTGGGCGGGCTTCTGGGTGATGGTGGCGGGGGTGATCCTGGCCGCCTATGCCATTCTCACCAATCGGGCCAGCGTGCTCTACACCTTCTA
>JBEPYX010000183.1:0-4599 GCA_041641155.1 Thermoflexus sp. | reverse complement strand
TGGAGCGCGCCTTCCCCCTGCTGAGCGCCGGCTACGCCCTGGGCGGGCTGCTCATGCCCGCCCTGGGGGGATGGCTGGCCCAGCGCTGGGGGATGCGCCGCTTGCTCCAGGCGGGCGCAGCCCTCTTCGCCCTCTCGACCCTCATCGCCTTCCTCCTCCCTGCCGATCCGTCCCCCCGGCGCCTCGACCCTACGTGGAAAGGGGATCTGCGGCGCGGGATCCCCTGGCGGTTCGGCGGGGCGCTGCTGGCGCTGTTCACCGTCGGCCAGATCGGCCTCGTCCTCCTCCCCAATTTCCTGCAGCAGGCTGGGGGGTGGACCCGAGCCCATCTAGGGCTGTTCGCCTCGTTCCAGGCGCTGGGGACCATCCTCCTCGGCCCGGCGCTGGGGCGGTGGGATCAGGGGCGGGCGCGGCCGCTGGGGTTGGCGGCCGCGTGGGGGCTGGGCTGGGTCGCCATCGGGTTGCTCCTGGTCGGGTTCCGGCACTTCCCCATGGTAGGGAGCGCAATGCTTCTTTTGGGAGGCGCCCAGGCGGGATATTCCCTGGCGGCGGCCCGCATTCTGCGCCTGGCCTCGTCGGAGACGCAGGCGGTGTCCTCGGCGCTGATGCATATCGCCCGCAGCCTGGCCCTGGCGCTTGCAGCCCCCCTCGCCGGGCTATTGTTCTCCGCCGACCCGGCCCGTCCGCTACAGGCGGCCTGGGGGCTGCTGCCGCCGGCCATCGGATTGGCGGTATGGGCCGGGACGTGGGCCCGAACGGTGGCCGCGCCGTTGCCTCCGGATACTGGAGGAGGCCGGCGTCGCGTATAATACGGGGGCGCCGTCCCGCCCCGCCAAGGGGACGGGGTGGCTTCTCGAAAGCCTAGACGGCTCAACAGGAGGTGGGTGTGAAGGAGCTGCTCGAGCGGGCGTTGAACGCCGCCCAACTGGCGGGGGCCACCTACGCGGATGTCCGCCTGGTCCATCGGATCGAGCAGTCCCTCCTGGTCCGCAATGGGGCAGTGGAGGGCATCAGCCAGGTCGAGGACATGGGCTTCGGGGTGCGGGTGATCGCCGACGGCGCCTGGGGGTTCGCCTCGAGCGCCCGGCTGACCCTGGAGGAGGCGGAGGAGGTCGCCCGGCGGGCGGTCCGGATCGCGAAGGCCAGCGCCCTTTTCAAGAAAGCGGACGTGGACATTGGCCCCCCGGTGGTCCAGCGGGGGGCGTATCGGACCCCAGTGCAGATCGATCCCTTCACCGTGCCGCTGGAGCGGAAGCTGGAGGTCCTGCTGGCGGCCGACACGGCCATGCGGGCGGTGAAGGGGATCCAGGTCACCGAGGCAGAGATGGTGTTCCTGCGGGAGCGCAAGACCTTCGCCAGCACCGAGGGCTCCTGGATTGAGCAGGAGATCATCGAGTCGGGCTGCGGCATCGAGGCGCTCGCGGTCGGGCCCGACGAGGTCCAGCGCCGCTCGTATCCCAACTCCGTCGGCCGCCATCAGATGACGCGGGGCTGGGAGTTCATCGAGGAGTGCGACCTGCCCGGGAACGCCCCGCGGATCGCGGAGGAGGCGGTGGCCCTGCTCACGGCGGATCCCTGCCCGGACACCGTGACCACGTTGATCCTGGGCGGCTCTCAGGTAGCCCTCCAGATCCACGAGTCGTGCGGGCATCCGATCGAGCTGGACCGCGTCTTCGAGGCGGAGGCGGCCTACGCCGGGACTTCCTTCCTCACCCCGGAGAAGCTAGGGACCTTCCGCTACGGCTCGGAGGTGGTGAACATCACCGCGGACGCCACGCTGCCCGGCGGCCTGGGGACCTTCGGGTGGGATGACGAGGGGGTCCCCGCGCAGCGGGTGGACATCGTGAAGGAGGGTCTCTTCGTTGGCTATCTGACCTCCCGTGAGACCGCCCGTGAGCTGCTCCGGCGCCTGGGCCCTTCCCCTTACGTCACCGGCCTTTCCAACGGGACCATGCGGGCCTCCGGCTGGAACCGGATCCCCCTCATCCGTATGACCAACGTGAACCTACTCCCCGGGACGTGGCGGCTGGAGGACCTGATCGCTGACACCGAGGAAGGGATCTTCATGGACACCAACCGCTCGTGGAGCATTGACGACAAGCGACTGAACTTCCAATTCGGCTGCGAGATCGCCTGGGAGATACGGGGCGGGAAGCGGACCCGTATGCTGAAGAACCCGATCTATACTGGGATCACACCGGAGTTCTGGCGTTCCTGCGACGCGGTGTGCAATGCCGACCACTGGGTGATCTGGGGGACGCCGAACTGCGGCAAGGGGCAGCCCTCCCAATTGGCTCACACCGGCCACGGGGCAGCCCCCGCCCGCTTCCGAAACGTCCGCGTGTTCAGCCGAAAGTGAAGCCTCTCGGTTCGCAATGACCGCTGGCCTTCATCCCCTCTTTGGAGCGGACCATGCTCGGCGAGTCCCAGATCCGCGAGATCCTGGAGCGGGCCCTCCGGCGCTCCCCGGCGGACGAGACGGAGATCGTCCTGGAGGCCCACGACAGCGCCCTGACCCGCTTCGCGAAGAACGCGATCCATCAGAACGTGGCCGAAGTCAACACCGAGATCGCTGTCCGGGTGGTCGTGCGGAAGCGGGTGGGGGCGGCGATCACCAACCGATGGGCGGAGGAGGAGATCGAGAGGGCTATTGAGGCGGCGGTGGCCATGGCCCAGCTGCAGCCAGAGAACCCGGAGTTCCCCGGCCTCCCCGAGCCTCAGCCTGTTGAGCCGGTCGCTGCCTTCGACGAGGCAGTGGCGGGCGCCACGCCGGAGAGGCGGGCCCGAGCGGTCGGGGCGGTCTGCCGGCTGGCGGAGTCCATGGGCGCGAACGCCGCCGGGGCCCTCGCCACCGGCGTCTACGAAGTGGCGGTGGCCAACTCCCGGGGGGTGTTCGCCTATCACGCGGGCACCGAGGTCCACTTCACCACCGTGGTGATGGCCGATGACGGGTCCGGCTACGCCCACCGGGCGGCCTGGCGCTGGGCGGACCTGGATGTGGAATCCCTGGGGCGCTCCGCTATTGAGAAGGCGCTGCGGAGTCGGAACCCGCGCCCCATCGAACCCGGGGTCTATCCGGTCGTTCTGGAGCCTTACGCCGTGGAAGACATCCTCACCTGGCTGGGCTATGCCGGCGCTGGGGCGCTGGCCGTCCAGGAGGGGCGATCGTGGATGAACGACCGCATCGGCCGGCCGGTGATGTCATCGCAGGTTACCATCTGGGACGATGGGCGGGATCCGGCGGGGCTGCCGCTGCCCTTCGATTTCGAGGGGGTCCCCCGCCAGCGCGTGGTGATCGTGGAGCAGGGGGTCCCCCAGGGGCCGGTCTACGACACCGTCACGGCCGCCCGGGAGGGGCGGCGCTCCACCGGCCACGCTCTGCCGCGGGCCCGCCCGCAGACTGCGAGCCTGGGCCCTCTCCCGCTGCATCTTTTCATGGCGCCCGGGGAGGAGACCCTCGAGGGGCTGATCCGGCGGGTGGATCGCGGCCTCTACATCACCCGGTTCTGGTATACCCGCCTGGTGCACCCGCGGGATTGCGTGTTGACCGGGATGACCCGGGATGGGGTGTTCTGGATCGAGAAGGGAGAGATCGCCTATCCGGTGCGCAACCTGCGGTTCACCCAGGGGTATGTGCCGGCCCTGGCCGGGGTGCAGGCGGTGGGGCGGGAGCGCTGGGTGCTTTCGGAGGGGCTGGGGGCGACCTCCGCCCCCGCCTTGCTGCTGGAGTCCTTCACCTTCACCGGGGTGACGGAATTTTGATCCCGGGAGGCAGCCGTTGAGCGAAGCGATTCCTCAGCTGGCGGTACATGGGCATTTCTACCAGCCGCCCCGGGAGGACCCGTGGACAGGGGAGGTGCCCCCGGAGCCGGGGGCGGAGCCGTATCACGATTTCAACGAGAAGATCACAGCGGAGTGCTATCGCCCCCTGGCGGAGCGCTGCCTCTTCGAGCGGATCAGCTTCAACGTGGGGCCCACCCTGATTGCCTGGCTGGCGCGGCACGATCCGGAGACCTACCGGCGGATCTTGGAGGCGGATCGGGCCAACGTGGCCCGGGGAGTAGGCAACGCCCTCGCCCAATCCGCGCACCACACGATCCTCCCGCTGGCCCGGCGCCGCGACAAGATCACCCAGGTCTACTGGGGCGTGAAATCCTTCCAGCACCGTTTCGGCCGGCATCCCCGCGGGATGTGGCTGCCGGAGATGGCGGTCGACCTGGCCACATTGGAGGTGCTGGCGGAGGCCGGCCTCACGTTCACCATCCTCTCCTCGGAGCAAGTGCGCGGCCCGCTCCCCCAGGGGGCAGGCCCCTATCGCGTCCGCTTGGAGGCCAACGCCTACTTCACCATCTTCGTCCGCGACCGCGACCTCTCCAACCAGGTCTCCTTCGGGCTGCCCTCCCTGGGGCCAGGGGATCGGTGGGCGGCGCAGGCCTTGCGCGGGCGACCCCATCTGACGCTGCTGGCCACTGATGGCGAGACCTTTGGCCACCACCATCGGGAAGGGGTGGATTTCCTGGGGCGCTTGCTCCATCCCCCGGAAGGGGCGTATGAGGTGGTGACCCTGACCGAATTCCTGCGGGCCCACCCCCCGCTGGA
>JBEPYX010000182.1:0-4605 GCA_041641155.1 Thermoflexus sp. | reverse complement strand
CGAATGTTGGGATCATGGCCTACTCGGCCAAGTTCGCCTCGGCCTTCTACGGTCCGTTCCGGGAGGCGGCGGACTCCGCCCCGCGCTTCGGCGACCGCCGGAGCTATCAGATGGACCCGCCGAACGCCCGGGAGGCGCTGCGGGAGATCGAGCGGGACATCGCCCAGGGGGCGGACATCGTGATGGTCAAGCCGGCCCTGGCGTACCTGGACGTGATCCGCCGGGCCCGGGAGCGCTTCGACCATCCGATCGCGGCCTACAACGTGAGCGGGGAATACAGCATGGTGAAGGCCGCGGCGCAGCGCGGCTGGCTGGACGAGGCGCGGGCGGTGATGGAGATCCTCACCGCCATCAAGCGGGCCGGGGCGGATCTCATCATCACCTATTTCGCGAAGGAGGCGGCGCGCGCGCTGCGGGGTTAAGCCGGGACGGTTCACTCCGACATCTCCTGCGGCGAGGAGGTTTCGATGGAGAAGACGGTGCTGGGCCATTTCGCCTTCTTCAGCCTGGGCGAGGCGTTCTGGGCACTGCCGGCCGCCCAGCGGCGGGCCCAGGCCGCCGCCTGGTGGGAGCGGATGGCAGGGGTCGCGGCGCGGACCCATCTGTATCAGGTCTTCCCCAGCCGCATCGAGGCGGATCTGTTGATCTGGAGCGCGGAGCCGGTGGAGGAGGCGGGCGCCCCCGCCCGGTTCTTCGAACGCTTCGCCCGCGCCGCCAACGACTGCCGCACCCTGTTCCGCCCGGTGCTCACTTTGTGGGGCTTCACCCGTCCCTCGATCTACGCCGCCGGCCGCTCCCCCCAGGAGATCGACCCCTTCGATGGGGACCGGAAGCCCTATCTCATCGTTTACCCCTTCGTCAAGACGACGGAATGGTATCTCATGAGCAAGGACGCCCGCCAGGGGATGATGAACGAGCACATCCGGGTGGGGAAGCAATATCCGGCCATCCGGCAGTGGCTGCTCTATGCCTTCGGCCTGCAGGATCAGGAGTTCGTGGTGGTGTATGAGACGGAGGACCTGGTCCTGTTCTCCGATCTGGTCCAGGCCCTGCGGGGCACCGAGGCCCGCCGCTACACGCTGCGGGATATCCCCATCTTCACCGCCATCCACCGCGCCCCGGAGGCCGTCCTAGACCTGCTGGGGTGAGGGGGACGCGATGCGCTACGCCGAACGCCCTCTGTTGGTCTACTGGGAGCTGACCCGCGCATGCGATCTGGCCTGCCGGCACTGCCGGGCGGAGGCCATCCCGTGGCGGGATCCCCGCGAGCTCTCCACACGGGAGGGCTTGGCCTTGTTGGGCCGCCTGGCCGACTTCGGGGACCCTTTGCCCCATTTGGTCCTCACTGGGGGGGATCCCCTCAAGCGTCCCGATCTCTTCGAGCTGATCGCCGCAGCCCAGCGCCTCGGGTTCACCGTGGCCCTCACCCCCAGCGGCACCTACGCCCTCACCGAAGCGGCGATCGAACGGCTGAAGGCTGCGGGGGTCTGGATGCTGGCGCTCAGCTTAGATGGATCCACGGCGGCGCGGCACGACGCCCTGCGTGGGGTGCCGGGCAGCTACGCGCAGACGGTGCGGGCCGCCACGCACGCGGTCGCGGTCGGCCTGCCGGTGCAGATCAACACCCTGGTGTGCGCGGAGACCGTGTCGGATCTCCCCGCCATCGCGGAGCGGGTGGCCGAGTTGGGGGCGCGCCGCTGGAGCCTCTTCTTCCTGATCCCCACCGGCCGTGGCCGGCTCCTTCAGGAAATCTCCCCGGAGGAGAGCGAACGCCTGATGCATTGGCTCATCGACCTAGCCCCTCAGGTGCCCTTCGAGATCAAGACGACCGAAGCCCATCACATCCGCCGCGTCCTGGTACAGCGGAACGGTGGGGATCTGCCTCCTGCCGCGCGCCGCGGATTCGGGGTCCGGGACGGCAACGGGGTGATGTTCATCTCCCACATCGGGGAGATCTACCCGTCGGGCTTCCTGCCCATCCCGACCGGGAACGTACGCCGGGAGGATCCGGTGATGGTCTACCGGGAGCATCCCCTTTTCCGCGCCCTGCGGGATCCGGACATGCTGAAGGGGAAATGTGGGCGCTGCCCTTTCCGGATGATCTGTGGGGGTTCTCGAGCCCGAGCCTACGCGGTCTACGGGGATCCGTTGGAGAGCGATCCCCTGTGCCCCTATCTCCCTTAAGGAGCGGGCGGGATGAAGACGGGGCGTTCCGAGCAGCTCTATGCCATCGCCCAGACGATGATGCCCGGAGGGGTCTCCAGCCCGGTGCGCGCCTTCGGCGCGGTGGGGGGGACCCCCCGCTTCATCGCCCGGGGGAAGGGCGCTTATCTCTACGACGTGGATGGCAATCGCTATATCGACTACGTCGGCTCGTGGGGCGCCTTGATCCTGGGGCACGCGCCCGCAGCGGTGGTCCGCGCCCTCCGCGCGGCGATCCGCCGGGGCACCAGCTACGGCGCCCCCGTCGAGGCGGAGATCGCCCTGGCGCGCCACATCCGCGAGGCCTTCCCTTCCATCGAGAAAATTCGATTTGTGAACTCGGGGACGGAGGCGACGATGAGCGCGCTACGGGTGGCCCGGGCGGCCACCGGGCGTTCCAAGATCATCAAATTCGAAGGGGGCTACCACGGGCACGCGGATTTCCTCCTCGCCCGGGCCGGCTCGGGGGTGGCCACCTTCGGGCTCCCGGACAGCGCGGGGGTCCCCGAGGCGTGGGTGCAGGACACTTTGGTGGCGTCCTACAACGATCTGGAGGCTGTCGCCGCCCTCTTCCAGCGCTTCCCCAGCCAGATCGCGGCAGTGATCGTGGAGCCCGTGGCCGGGAACATGGGGGTGGTGCCGCCGAAGCCGGGCTTCCTGGAGGGCCTGCGCGCCCTCACCCGCCGGCACGGGGCGCTGTTGATCTTCGATGAGGTGATCACTGGCTTCCGGGTCGCAAAGGGCGGTGCCCAGGCCCTCTACGGGGTGGAGGCGGACCTCACCTGCCTGGGGAAGATCATCGGAGGAGGGCTGCCCATCGGCGCCTATGGAGGCCGGCGGGACCTAATGGACTGGGTGGCGCCCCTCGGGCCGGTGTACCAGGCCGGCACCCTCGCTGGCAACCCCCTCTCCATGGTCGCCGGATGTGCGACCCTGGAGCAGCTCACTCCCGTCCTCTACCAGCAGCTCGAGGAGCGGTCCGCCTGGCTGGCGGAGGGCCTGCGGGAGGCGGCGGAGCAGGCCGGCGTGCCGGTTCGAATCCACCGGGTGGGCTCGATGCTCAGCGTGTTCTTCACCGAGCGGGAGGTGGTGGACTACGCGACCGCGGCGGCGACGGATCGGGCCCGCTACGCTCGGTTCTTCCACGCGATGCTGGCGCGCGGGATCTACCTCCCCCCTTCCCCGTTGGAGGCATGGTTCGTCTCCGCCGCCCACACGGAGTCCCACATCGAGCGGACCCTCCGGGCAGCCCGGGCGGCGTTCCGGGAGGTAGCCCGTGACGGCGTTTAACGACCGGTTCCTGCGGGCCTGTCGTCGGGAGCCGGTGGACGCCACCCCGGTCTGGTTCATGCGTCAGGCGGGCCGGTATCTCCCGGAATATCGGGCGCTGCGGGAGCGCTATCGCTTCCTGGAGCTCTGTCGGCACCCCGAGCTGGCAGCAGAGATCACCTGCATGCCGCTCCGCCGCTTCGCGGTGGATGCGGCCATCCTATTCTCGGACCTCAGCCTCCCCTTCCTGGGCATGGGGGTGGGCCTCATGCTGGAGGAGGGGAGCGGGCCGGTGATCAAGGATCCGATCCGGCGAAGGGCGGATGTCCGCCGCTTGCGCATCCTGGAGCCGGAGGCCGATCTCTCCTTCGTGCTGGAGACCATCCGCATCCTGCGGGCGGAGCTCCCGGTGCCCCTGATCGGGTTCGTCGGGGGACCATTCACGATGGCCTGCTATCTGGTGGAGGGGCGGGCCACACGGGATTTCGCGCGGGTCCGCGCTTTGATGTTCGGGGAGCCGGAGACGTGGCGCGCCTTGATGGAGGTTCTGACGGAGAGTCTGAGCCGCTACGCCCAGGCCCAAATCGCCGCGGGGGCCCATGCCGTGCAGGTCTTCGAGAGCTGGATCGGGGTGCTGAACCCCCTGGATTACCGGATGCTCGTCCAGCCATATCTCCGGCGCCTGATCGAGAGCCTGGGCCCCAGCGGGGTCCCGGTGATCCTGTTTGGGACGGGGACGGCCGCCCTACTGGAGGATCTGGCGGAGACGGGGGGGACGGTGATGGGGTTGGACTGGCGGGTGCCGCTGGACGTGGCGTGGTCCCGCCTGGGGGATTCCGTGGCTGTCCAGGGGAACCTGGACCCGGCGGTGCTGCTGGCTCCGTTCGAGGTGGTGGTCGAGCAGGCAGCTCGGATTCTCCGCCAGGCCGGCGGCCGGCCCGGCCACATCTTCAACACCGGCCATGGCCTCCTGCCTGAGACCCCTCCGGATACGGTGGCCCGTCTGGTGGACTGGGTGCACGCTTGGACAGGGAGCGTTGAGGCAGATCGCCGCCGAGGGGAGAGGGAAGAACGGTGATGCGCGTGGTGATCGTCGGCGGGGGGATCGCAGGGCTGAGCGTGGCCTATTTCCTG
>JBEPYX010000181.1:0-4607 GCA_041641155.1 Thermoflexus sp. | reverse complement strand
GCCCAGCGCACTATCCCCACTACCAAACTGGTCATCCCGCTCCGGACGGCTTTCTGGGTCAATGCCCATGGCGCATCTGTCCCTGATCTCAGGGGTGGAGGGAGTCTCCCAATCCCGCCGGGAGTCTGGAGATAGGAGCCGCCTGAGCGCTGCGGTGAAGCAACACCTCCGCGATTTTACGGAACCCAGGCGTGGAGAACATAAGGAACGATCAGCATCAAGAATCCGGCGGATTCCAGCGCCAGGACGATCCGGGTCGGACGTGCTTTTAGGAACACCGGAAACGCGATCCACAGGTGACGAGGCAGCCCCATATAGGGATGAAGCGGCCCGGTGTGGTAACTGAAGGCGGATAGGGTAACCGCCAGGGTGTAAAGCCGTTCCTCTCGATCCATTCGTCCCCAGGCCCGGACAAGGAGCGCCAGAAACCATGCGGCCAGGATCAGGTTGATCGTCAGATCCACATCCGGCGCGGTCCAAAATTTCCCGAGCGCCCGGCCTATGGCCTCCCATGGCCACAGGAAGCCCTGGAAGGGGACCACGCGGTTCGCATGCGGGGAGAGGAGCAGGGCATACACCAGGCCGTTCAGGCCGGGCACCGGTGCCTGGAAGCCCTCAATGAACAGGATCCGGTAGCCGTGCCATCCGGCCATGGCGAGCGGGATCGCTAGGAGGGATAAGGAAGGCGCGGAGGCCCGCCTGGGAGCGCTGTGCCCGCCCGAGCAGGGGCAGGATCAGGAAGAGCCCTTGCGGCCGGGCAAGGGCAGCCAGTGCGGCCGCCAGCCCGGCGCGCCCCCAACGTCCTTCCCGGGCGGCTCGGAGGCTCTCCACGGCGCAGAGGAGGAAAAGCGACTCCGCATAGGGGGCAAACAGGATGAATCCGACCGGGGACAGCACGAAAGATAGCGTCCCCTCCCGGGCGCGGCGGAGTTCCATGTCCCGACGCGCCATCCCCTCCAGGCGCAGGATCGCCCCCAGGCCGGCGAGGAGGCTGATGAGGGTGAGGGCGGCCATGGGCGATAAGCCTAGCCGGGCCAACGGCATGGCCAGCAGCGGGTAGAGTGGATAGAACTGGGTGGTGCCATCCCCCGATTGATATCCCTGGGCCACGATCCGCGCATACCATTCGGCATCCCACCGGGCCCATGGGGCGATGAGAACCCGCTCCAGCCAGGTCAGCCACGGAGGGGTCGGCGGCCAGGCCGGCACGGCCTGCTCCAGCGGGGTCAGGGGGCGCAGGACGGAGACCCAGGCCGCCTCGAGACGCGTGAGGATCAGCAACAACACCCAGAGCGCGGCCATCGCTTTCCTGGATCTTCACCTTGGGCTGTCGCTGGGCCGATCTATGTCCACCCCGCGGTTGCCGGCGGGCAGCCGTTCATCCGGGCGGCCGCCGATAGCGTCGGCGGGTGGCTTCCAGGGACGCGCCGCGGATCTCGATATGGACCCCCTGCCCGACGCCGGCCCAGATCCCCAGCGACAGGTGCTCCACTTCCTCCGGCTCGAACCCCATCAGCCGCGCGCCGACGATGTCCACCGCCAGGGGATCCCTCCCCACGGCCAGCACCCCGTGGGCCACCGCCGTCCCGAACAGGGGACCATCCCCTTCCATCCCGATGATCCCATCCACCACGCTGACCACCGGCGGCAGGGTCTGCTTGAGACCCAGGATGCTCGGGGTGATGCCGTTGACGTGGAGCATGTTCTTCGGCCAACCGTAGCGGGCCCCGGGTACAACCCCGAACAGGTTTTTGAGGCTCAGGGTGAGGCCAGCCCAGTGATGGGTTTTCAGTTTGGCGACCGAGACGATGAGATCTGCCTCCACGACGTGGCGCGGAAGCCATAGATGGGACTGGCCAGGGAACCAGCCGTCCCGTGGGGGGACCGGCTGAGGGTCGTCATAATTCAGATCGATGAAGGGGATCCCCCGCCGGGCCAGCACAGCGGCCAGGCCGCTTTGTTCCACCACCGGCTCGGCGTCGCGCCGGAACCCGGGCCCTTCGCCGACGGCGATCTCCGCCGCTCCGCGCGCCCGCAGGAGGTCAATGACGGCCCCCACCACCTCCGGGGCGGTGACGAGGGGGCGCCCCTCGATCCACTCGATGAGGTTGGGCTTGACCAGCACCCGCCGGCCGGCCACGTCGGGCATCTCGGCCTGGGCCCAGAGTTCAGCCAGGGCATCGCGCAGGAGGCTTTCGTCATAGGAAAGCGAGGCGCCCAGGGCGACCACGGCCGGGGGCTCCACCCGGCGGCGCCACCCCCGCAGCAGCCAGCCCAGGAACGTCCGCACGCCCACCGGCTGGGTTCGACGCTCGGCGATCGCCAGGCCGCCGCCGATGCCGGCCAGGAGCAGCAGGCGCAGGAAGGCCCGTCGGGTCAATCGCGGCGCCGCCACGGCCATCCTCCGCCGAGGGCCAGCAGGGCCAGGGCGGTGACGAATGGGCTTCCCTCCCAGCTGCCGTCGGGCTGTTGCAGAGCGGAGAGGCGCCGCCGCGCCTCCGGATCGTCGTCCCCCCACGCCGTCAGCGCCATAAGCCCCAACGCGAGCGCCATCGCCCCGCCATCCCGATCCATCTCGGCGCGCAGCGCCTGGATGTCCTCCGGTCGGATCGCCTCGGGGGCCAGGGCCTGGAGGGCGAGGAGCGCCCAGGCGGTGGGGTGGGGGCGGGGCGGGAGGTAAGCCCCCAGCATGAAGGGGTTGCCGAAATTCCAGCCGCCGCCCTGGCAGCGACGGTCGATCAAGTAGCGGATGGCCTCGGCGATCCGACCCCGGCCCTCATCGGCCGCCGATGCGGCGTGCAGGGCCAGCAGGGCCAGCGCGGTGGGCTCCACCCACGAGGCCTCGCCGGGCCGCCACGGCCAGCCCTGAAGGGAGGGATCGATCCTCAGGATCCGCTGCACCTCCTGGATCAGCTCACCCGTTGGGACTCGGAGGACCGGCGTCTGCAGCAGCCATCGAACGCCCTGGGCCACCGGAGGGGCGTGGGGATCCAGCCGGGCCAGGGCCAGGACGGCCCAGGCGGTGCACCAGTGGCTTTCGGGGTCCTCCGGACCCATCCCCCAGCCCCCGTCGGGGTGTTGGGCGCGCTCCAGCCAGCGCCGGGCGGAAAGAAGGGGGCGGCTTTCAGGGCGATCCCGCCACGCCAGCAGGACCGCCCCGGTGGGCTCCACGGCTGATCGGCTGTGCCGGTGGTAACCCCACCCCCCATCGGGGTTCTGGGCGGCCTCCAGGAAGCGATACCCTTCGATGGGATCCATCCTGCATGCAGCAACCAGCGGGCGATCGCCCAGGGGACGTTGTGAGGGAAGCTCATCCCTCTGTTAAATCCCGAGCGGAAGCGAGCGGCACACAGCGTCCCTTCCCCTCTCCGGTTCCGCCGAGTTTAAAAAAGGACCGAGGTCCTATCCGGGACATGACCCGAATAGGACCTCGGCGATGGAGCGGGGAGGGGTGCTCACGACCCTGAAAGGGCGCTGTTGATTTGGGAGAACACGGTGCTGACCTGCTGGCCCAGGAGGGTGAGGATCGCGATGACCACGACGGCGATGAGCACCAGGATCAGGGCGTACTCCACCAGGCCCTGCCCCTTCTCCCGCACCCACAGCCACCACTCAAGGAGCTTCACCATCGCACACCTCCGCAGGTTGATTTTTTCTGACCTTTAGGATACTCAAGAAGATGCTCCCTGAGGATAGAACTTTGGTCATAGGGGGTGAAGCGAAGCGAAATGATGGCTCGGCGGGAGCCTGGCCCCCTGGACACAGGGGGCCAGGCTCGAATCCGATCGCGCGCGATGCTCACGATCCTCCGAGAGCGCTGGTGATTCGGGAGAACACGGTGCTGACCTGCTGGCCCAGGAGGGTGAGGATCGCGATGACCACGATGGCGATGAGCACCAGGATCAGGGCGTACTCCACCAGGCCCTGCCCCTTCTCCCGCACCCACAGCCACCACTCAAGGAGCTTCACCATCGCACACCTCTTATCCTGTTCTTTCGTCTCAATATATCGAAAAATGCAAATACTCTGCCCGCGACTTTAGTACTATAGGGTCTTGCTTGATTTAGTAAGATAATTTAAACCGAAGGATGCCCTCTTGTGCGTTCCGCAAGGGATGGCGATCAAGCGGCTGCGCGAGGATTGGGCGAGCATGGCGTCCGGTTGTCGTCGGATAGCGGAGGGCATGCCTGGCTGCACGAAAGGGGCAGATCGTCGGTCGCGCCGGGCCTTCGCCGAGGCGCGGAGGGGAGGGGATGTTCGCCGGTTCACCCGGGGCGGGGGCGGAGAGCCCGGGAGGGGGTGGGGGCAGGGCCCGGGGATCCCCCGCCCTGCCCTCCGCCCTCCGCTGGCGTCCTCGGCTCGCCCTCAGGGGGTGGAGGCGCCGGGGGTGAGGGCGTGATTCCTGCGATGCTCGAGTTCCGCCAGGAATTTCTCCGCTTCCATCGCCGCCATCGCCCCGAAGCCCGCCGAGGTGACCGCCTGCCGGAACCATCGGTCGTGCACTTCGCCGGCGGCGAAGACCCCGGGGACGCTGGTGTGCAGGCGCTCGTTGACCCGGAGGTAGCCGGCCTCGTCCATCTCCAGCTGCCCCCGGAACAGCGCCGTGT
>JBEPYX010000180.1:0-4618 GCA_041641155.1 Thermoflexus sp. | reverse complement strand
CATCCCGCCGGCCGGCCAGCAGCGCGGCGATTGTCAGCGCGTAGGGAACGGTGAAGCCGACAAAGCCCAGGTAGAGCAAGGGGGGATGGAAGATCATCCCCGGATGGCGGAGCAGCGGGTTCAGCCCACGGCCGTCCGCCGGCGGCGCCGGGAAGGTCTCGAAGGGGTTGGCGAAGAACCGGTTCAGCAGCAGGAAAAACGTCTGGGTCAGCAGCAGGACCCCGGTCATATACGGGAGGAGATCCTGGGGGATGCGGCTCGCACGGGCCATCGCCGCAAACAGGAACAGGCTCATCAGCCACGACCAGAACAGGAGGGAGCCGTTCTGGCCGCCCCACAGCGCGGTGGCCTTCAGGAACAGCGGCTGGGCCTGTCGGGAGACCTGGGCCACGTAGACCAGGCGGAAATCGTCGGTGAGCAGCGCGAGCTCCAGGAGAAGCACCGCGAGGGTGAGCAGTGGGGCCATCACCAGGCCGATGCGCCGAGCCACCTCCGTCCACCGCGCCTCCTGCCGCCATCCCGCGTAAAACGCCAGGATCGTCCCGATCAGGCCCAGGCCCCCGGCCAGATCCAGCACCCCTTCGCCCAGCCCGCTCATCGACGCTCCCCCTCCGCGGTCTGCTGGAACACCTCGCGCGCATCTGCTTTCCCCAGCCATCCCTCCGGCAGCATCCCGGGAAGCGCAGCCGGATATCGGACGGGAATATAGAACCGATCGATCCGCCGAAGGTCGCTCTCCAAATCGGCCAGGGCGTCCCCCTCCCCCTGAGCGATCAGATCAGCGAGCTTGTGCGCCTGTAGAGGTGCTCAGCCCTGGGCCTCGATGCATCCCTTCAGGATGTGTTTGATCGCTCGATGAGAATGAAAAGCAGGCTTGATCGTAAATTCCGCCCCTGAAAGCCAGCTCCAGCCATCGGCAGATCCTCACGGGCGAAGCGAAGCCGGCGCTTAAGAAGGGATCACCACGACCAGATCGGAGTCTGGGTGGAGCGCGCCCTGGCCCAGGGCGCCGCATAGGATCACCCTCGCTGGGGAGCGTAATGAGTGCGCACAAACTCCAGGAACCAGGCCCGCGCCGCCTCCAGAGCCGCCCGCCGCCGACGGATCTCCTCATCAGGAGAGCTAGCAGGGGAAGCCATCGCCGTCCCTACCGTGAGCCTCCAGCTGCCTCCTCCTCATAACGGGTCGGGCACTTCAGGAGGAGATTCCGGGCGTAGAAGACCCCATCCGGGCCGAGGGTCCCCTCCACGATGGCCTGCGCCTCGTTCTGCAGCAGGTCCGGCTTCACCCCTTTGTAGACCACCTTCAACGGCGGGGCCTTCCCAATGTCGGCCACACGATCCACCAGGCCGAACTCGATGTACAGGGCCTCCGGGTCGTAGTGGATCGTCCCACCGTCCACGATCCCGGAAAGGCGGATCGGGCGGCCCTCCAGGCTCGGCGCCCGCGCCCTCAGCTCTGAGACGGTGAGATAATACTGGGACGCGCTGCGCAGCCCGTTGGCGATCAACAGCCCTAGGGCGACGACCACCAGCCCGCCGCCTACCCAGAACCGGGTGCCCATCCAAGGCCTCCTCATCGGAGCGCTCTGCTCCGAGTCTAACATAAGAAGAAGCCCCCTTCCACTCTCCATCCGCCTTTACCGGACCCTTCGCTCCGAAATCCCCCCACGGAAGCAGGAACCCCCACTGCCTCGCTCCACGTTGAGGGAAAGGGTCGGGATCATGTAAGATTCAGTAGACGATTGGCATTCCAGGCTCGGCGCTCCGCGCGGCGGAGCGCAGGTTTCCTCACAAGAGGACGCCGAGGCCCTCCAGCAGAACCGCTCGGGAGGCACGCGGATGGAGTCCCAGGAATGGATCATGAAGGCGGAGACAGTCGCCCAGCCCCCGGATCTGAAGCGTCTGGCCGAGGCGATCCGGGAGCTGCTAACGGCGCTGGGGGAGGACCCGGAACGGAAGGGCCTGCAGCGCACCCCGGCCCGGGTGGCGGAGATGTTGCAGGAAGTGCTTGGAGGCTACTGGATGGACCCAGTGGACCTGATCAACGGGGCGATCTTCGAGGTGGAGGACAACGATCTGGTCCTGGTGCGGGACATCGAGTTCTACAGCATGTGCGAGCACCACCTCCTGCCCTTCTACGGCCGCGTCCACGTGGCCTACATCCCGGACGGCCGGATCATCGGCCTTTCTAAGATCCCGCGGGTGGTGGAGCTCTTCGCCCGCCGCCTGCAGGTGCAGGAGCGTATGACGCGACAGATCGCCAGCTTCCTGGAAGCGGTGCTGCGCCCACAGGGCGTGGCCGTCATCGTGGAGGCGGCGCACCTCTGCGCGATGATGCGGGGGGTGCGCAAATCCCACGCCCGCATGGTCACCCAGGCCTTCACCGGGGTCTTCCGCACGGATCCCCGGCACCGGAGCGAACTGCTGACCCACCTCCGGCGGCCGTCGGAAAAACTGTAGACACGCCCCAGGCCCCTATCCCTCCGCGACGCGGCGCGCCCACGCCCCCAGCGCCGTCAGGGCGCTGGCCAGGGTCAGTCCGACCCCCACCCACCATCCCACCGGCCGGTACTCCCAGCGGACCATGTGCGCGCCCGCCGGGACGGCGATCGCCTGGAACAGACCATTGGCAGGCCGGACCGGCACGGCCGCCCCATCCACCGCCGCGCGCCACCCCGGATCGAAGGACTCCAGAAGCACCAGCCAGCCAGGCCGCTCAAAATGGACCTCAGCCTCGCGAACCTCGGGGGTGAAGCGGATCCATCGCACCTCGACCGCACATGAAGGCGGGGACCCGCCGGATCCTACGTCCTCCCCTTCCACCACCACCATCTGCAGCGGATCGAAGGAGGGATCGGCCAGGCGGTCCATCGCCTCCTCCACGCTCCGGGCGGACACCGCCACGCATACTCCATACAGACGGGGCAGGCCCTCCCGGAACTCATAGATCTTCACATCCCCAGCGTAGCGCAGGGTGAAGGCGCCGCCCGGGCTCCATACCAGCGCCTGGAACGCCCCGGTCCGCCCGTCCACCAGCGCCCCACCCTCCACCCGCCATCCCCCCCGCGCGCAGCTTTCCGAATCCGGGCGCAGGAGGAGATGGCGGATCTCCCGAGCCATCCCCCAACGCACGACCACGGGCTCTCCTTCTTCCCCCATTTCCACCGGAATGGAAAGGACCTCCCCATCGGCCGCCCACACCGCCACCGTCCCCAGGGGCATTCGGGGCGGGAGCGCGGAACGAACCCACAGGCGCAGCTCAGTCGCCTCGAACGGAGGGAAGGGCCTTGCCTCGATCGGCTCCGGGCCGCAGGCGTCCGTTTCGATGCCCCGATCGTAGAACACCCCATCCATCCACGCATCCCGCAGGCGGTCCATCACGACCCAGCGCACCCCCAGGAGCTGGAGCCAACGGGGCTCCGGGAGCGCGGGTAGGGCTTCCCACAGCCGCCCATCCATGAGCAGGCGCTCCGCCGGGACGAAGCGGCGGGCCAGCGCGATGTAGCGCTCCAGCGGCAACACCCCCCCATCGTAGCCGTCCACCGTCGGCAGGCCGTAGGCCATCGGCAGGTTGGCGACCAGTGCTTCCTGGTATTTCATCGCAATCACGAACTCCGTGAAGGCCTCCGACGCGAGCGAGCCCTCCCAGACGCTCCGCCATTCCCCGAGATCGCCGGGGTCGAAGCGCAAGTCCACCACGCTTAGGATCCGCCCCGCCCACGGCCCCTCTTGCGCCAGGAGATCCCGCAGCACGACCGCCGGCGGTCGGGGATCCGACCAGGCAGCGGGGGCCGTGAGGCGGTTACCGGGGAGCGCCCACGCGGCCCCGACCAGCTCCGCCGCCCAGAGTCCCAACCCGACCGCGCGGGGAAGGCGCCGCCAAGCCCCGAGGAGCCCGACCAGGAGGAGGCCCAGCCCGCGCACAAGCCCAACGGGATCCACCGGGCCCAGCGGGCCGGCCATCCCCGGCGGGCGGATGGGCGCAGCGGCGACCGCTAGGCCAACCAAACTGAGGACCCCCAGGGCCCAGGCCGCAAGGCGCCGGCGCTCGAGCCCCGCCCATCCCCGATCGAACCCTGCCCCGATCCCCAAGGAAGCCCCGAACGCCCAGAGGGCCAGCCACCGCGCCGGGACCCGGAAAGCGCGCAGTGGGGGGAACCCCCCGACTAGGAGGGTATACACCGGGTTATACCCCCCTAGGGCGAAGAACCCACCCAGCCCCGCCAGCGCCGCCCACCGGGTCCAGCCTGGCCGGCCGACCCCCGCCGCCAGCCCCAGCAGCCCTAGGACCCCCACATAGGCCGTGAACTCTGTGAAGGCAGGGGCCTCCCGCCCGGGCAGCAGGGAGCGGCCGAGCAGCCATGGGGGAAGGGAGAACGAAAGCGCCTCATTCAAAGGAAGGCCACCCCCGCGGATGGAGGCGCGGGCTAGGGCAAGGGTGGGGACCCACTGGACAGCGCTCAGGCCCAGAGCCAGCACCCCGCCCAGCACGCCGGCCCCCCAGGCCCGCACCCAGCCCGGGAGGCGGGATCGCTCGGATCGTGAGGGCGCAAAGAAGATCAGCAAGGCAGCCCATGTGAGCATCACCGTCTGGGCGTGGCCGCAGAGGATCTGCA
>JBEPYX010000179.1:0-4638 GCA_041641155.1 Thermoflexus sp. | reverse complement strand
TCGAACACCACATCGCCACCGGTGAGGGGGATCAGGCCGGCCTCCCATGCCCGCCGGAACGGTCGGGTCTCAATGGCCACCGGAAAGCCCTCCTTGGCCTCGGCGATGGCCGAGGGCAGGAGGCTGAGGGTCGGCAGGCCGACGTCGTGGAAGGCCCGCCGGACCCGCATATGGAGCTCCGCGACGGCCAGGGCAACCTCCGCAAACCCCCACCAATCGGCCGGGCGGGCGATCCCTTCGTGGATCCGGGTCCGGGCGGCCGCTGCATGGCCGAAGGAGCCGCTCCCGTGGCCGACCAAGATGCGCAACCCCGGTCGCTCCTCCAAGGCCTCCCGGATCTCCCAGGCCAGCCGACGGATCACCCGGGTGCGCGCCCACCGCTCCCGCCGCTTGTCCGTGATCAGGGAGCCCCCCAGCTTGATGAAGATCCGGTCGTTCGAGCCCGGCATCGCCTGCTCCTCGCGAGTGAACCATCGAGATCGCGCCCCGCCGTCGGCCCTCACTCCAGCCGATGGAGGCGACGGACGTTGGCGATGAGGGTTTCCAACGAAGGCTCATCCCCCCGTGGGGGCGGGCCCAGCGGATCCAAGATCCCCTCCTCGCCGAGCCAGAGGCGGAAGGCGGCCAACACCCCGTAGGCCAGGGCATCCCGGTGATAGCCGCCCTCCAGCACGAACACCAGGCGCCCCTCGCACACCGTGTCCGCCAGCGCCGTGAGCCGTCGGGTCAAGGCGGCGAAACCGGAGACGGTCATGGCGAGCCCGCCCAGCGGGTCACCCCAGTGGGGATCATACCCGGCGGAGACCAGGAGGAGCTCGGGCTGGAAGCGATGGGCCGCGGGGGCGATCACGGCCTCGAACAGCTGCTCGAACCCGCGGTCGCCCACCCCCATCGGCAGGGGCAGGTTGATCGTCGCGCCCTCCCCGGGCCCGGCTCCGATCTCCCGCCAGTGGCCGGTCCCAGGGTAGATCCCCCATTGATGGGTGGAGAGATAGAGGACCGAGGGATCCGCATAGAAGATCGCCTGGGTGCCGTTGCCATGGTGGAGGTCGAAGTCCACGATCATCACCCGGCGGGCTCCCAGCTCCTCCTGGGCGAAGCGGGCGCCCAGGGCGATGTTGTTGAAGAGGCAGAATCCCTCCCCGTGGTCGGGGAACGCGTGGTGGCCGGGGGGGCGGACCAGGGCGAAGGCCCGTCGGGCCTTCCCCTCCCACACGGCGGCGACGGCGGCCTCCACCGCCCCCGCGGCCTGACGGGCTGCCTCGAAGGAGCGGGGAGCCACATAGGTCTCATCGCCGGGGAAGTTCAGGCCACCCCCGCCCCGCTCGGCCAGGCGGCGCACCCGCTCGATATAGCCCGGCTCGTGCACCCGGCTCAGGCGCTCGATCGGGATTGGCTCGACGGGGAGCGGAACGGCCCGCTCCAGAACCCCGTGGATTCGGAGGACCTCGAGGATCCGCTCCAGGCGGTCCCGGCGCTCGATATGATGGGGATCGTCGTGTTCGAGGAAGATCGGATCGAAGGCGTAGGCCACCGTCATCGCATCCCCCGCGGCGGACTTCCCTAGGGAGTTTAATGGAGATCCGATGAAGCGGCGACCCGCCGGTGGAGCCAGGGTCGTCCCTGCGCCTTAGGGACGATCGGGGTTCTGAGCGAGGAAGGCGAGGAGTTCTTCGCGGTGGGGCATGGAGGGCTGGGCCCCATACCGGGTCACGCTGAGCGCCCCCGCCGCGTTGGCCCAGCGCAGGGCTTCCTCTACCGATCGCCCTTCCCACAGCGCCGCCGCCAGCGCTCCGTTGAACGCATCCCCGGCCGCTACCGTGTCCACCACGGGCACCCGATATGTGGGCACCCACCGCACCCCGTTCCGATCCGCATAGACACACCCGCGCTCCCCCAGCGTAATCACCACGTGGGGGCATCCTTTCCCTACCAGCACCCGTATCGCTTCCTCAATGGCCTGATCCTCTTGTAGCGGAAACCCGACCAGGCTCTCTGCCTCCACCTCGTTCGGCGTCAGCCAGGCGCACCATCGGTAGATCTCCTCTGGCAACTCCATCGCCGGCGCCGGGTTCAGGATCACCTGCACGCCAGCCCGAGCTGCCCGCTTTGCCGCCTGGACCACGACCTCCAGCGGGATTTCCAGCTGGAGCAGCAGGACACGGGCCTCCGGCAGCCACCGCTCCAGCCGAGCCAGCTCCGCCGCCCCTACACGGCCGTTGGCCCCCGGGATCACCACAATGGCATTCTGGCCGCTTTCTTCTATGACAATCAGCGCCGTCCCTGAGCTGGTCTCCGGATCGACTTCCACCCCGCTCACCTCCACCCCTGCCTCCTTCAAGGCCTGCCGGAGGGCAGGGCCGAACACATCGTTCCCCACCCGGCCGATCATACGGGTCGGAACCCCCAGGCGGGCGGCGGCGACCGCCTGGTTAGCCCCCTTCCCCCCCGGCGCGGTGAAGAAGCGCTGGCCGCGCAACGTCTCCCCCGGCCGGGGGAATCGCGGCGCCACCGCCACCAGATCCATATTGATGCTTCCCAGAACCAGCACGCTCATCCGGCTTCCCTCCGGCGCACCGGGGTCAGCGAGGCGGGCCGGCGGCCGGCTTTCAGCCACCGATCCAACCCCACAGCGAGGATGAAGACCAGCCCTTTGACGATCTGCTGATGATACGAGGGAACCTCCAACAGATTCAGGCCGTTGCCCACCGTCCCCATCACCAGGGCCCCGATCAGGGTGCCACTGATGCTCCCGTAGCCGCCGCCGAGGCTGGCGCCACCAAGGACAGAGGCGGTGATTGCCTCCAACTCCAGGCCGATCCCGACATTAGGCTGGGCCGACCAGAGACGGGCCGTCAACAGCACCCCGCCCAGGCCGGCAAGGAGGCCACTTAAGCCATACACCAGCTCTTTGACAAACTGCACCCGGACCCCTGCGAGCCAGGCCAGGTCCTCCCCGCCCCCGACCGCGTACAGGTGAAGGCCCCATGGGGTGCGGTTCAGCAATACCCCCATCCCCAGTGCGACTCCTAGCGTGACGAGGACGGGCATCGGGACCCCGAAGACGTCGCCAGTGCCCAGGAAGGTGAAAGCCTCCGGCAGGCCCGAGATCGGATAGCCGCGCGTGTAGACCAGGGTCAGCCCACGAGCGACGGCCATAGTGGAGAGCGTGGCGATGAAGGGGGCCAACCGGCCACGGGTGATCAGAAGCCCATTGATGAGTCCGAGGGCCATCCCGGCGGCCAAGCTGGCGGCGACTGCCCCACCCACCGGCCACCCGTTGCGGACCATCAGCCCTGCCGTCAGTGCCCCCGTGAAGGCCACCACGGATCCCACAGAGAGATCGATTCCTCCGCTAATGATGGTCAGCGTCATGCCCAGCGCCACCACGGCCAGGATGGAGGATTGAAGGGCCACGTTTAACACGTTCGAGGGCGTGAGGAAGCGGGGGGTCATGAGGGTCAAGGCCAGCCAGAGGGCCAGCAGGACCAGCATCCCGCTCCACCGTCCGAGAAATTCACGCCACCCGAGCATGCCCGCCTCCCATCGCCAGCCCCAAGACGCGGTCC
Organism: Thermoflexus sp.; assembly: GCA_041641155.1. Taxonomy (GTDB): domain Bacteria; phylum Chloroflexota; class Anaerolineae; order Thermoflexales; family Thermoflexaceae; genus Thermoflexus. Next base: position 1,069 of record JBEPYX010000179.1, on the reverse strand, counting down.
GCGGTGGCCTCGGCCCGGCTCAGCTCCCCGACGATCCGCCCCTCTCGCATCACGAGGATACGGTCGCTGATCCCCAGGATCTCCGGGAGCTCCGAGGAGATCATCAGGATTGCTTTACCCTCCCGGGCTAGGCGATCCATGATCGCGTGGATCTCCGCCTTGGCCCCCACATCGATGCCCCGTGTGGGCTCATCCATGATCAGGATCTTCGGCTGGAGGAGCAACCATCGAGCGATCACCACTTTCTGTTGATTTCCCCCCGACAGGTAGCGCACAGGCATGCTGGGGCTCGGCGGCCGGATGTTGAGGTGGCGGATATAAGGGATGGCGATCGCATCCAGCAGCCTTCCCGAGAGCAGACCCAATGGGGCGACCTGGGGGAGGGCGGAGATCGTGATGTTCGAGCGCAGCGCCATGCTCAAAAACAGGGCCTGGGCCTTCCGGTCCTCCGGGATGAACGCCATCCCAAGCTGGATCGCGTCAATGGGGGAATGAATGTGGACCAGCCGTCCCTCAATCCGGATCTCTCCGCGATCCACCGGGTCCAGCCCGAAGAGGGCGCGGGCCACCTCCGTTCGGCCCGCGCCCACCAGCCCGGCCAGGCCCACGATCTCCCCTCGACGGACCTCGAACGACACCTCATGGAACACACCCTTCCGGGTCAGCCCCCGCACTTCCAGGAGGGCTTCAGCACCCGGGGTGGCGGTTTTCACGAACATCTCCCGCATCTCCCGGCCAACCATCATCCGAACGACAGCCGAGGGCGTGACCTCCGCGATGGGGAAGGTCCCGACATGCCGCCCGTCCCGCAACACCGTGATCCGGTCGGCGATTTGGAAGACCTCCTCCAGGCGGTGAGAGATAAATAGAACCGCCACCCCGCGGCTTTTCAGGTCCCGCAGCAGATGAAACAGACGATGGATCTCCCGCTCGCTGAGGGCCGAGGTCGGCTCATCCATGATCAGCAGGCGAGCGTTCTCCGAGAGGGCGCGGGCGATCTCCAACATCTGGCGTTGGGCGAAGGGCAGACTTCCGGTCAGGGCGCGGGGATCCAGGTCCAGATCAAGGT
>JBEPYX010000178.1:0-4652 GCA_041641155.1 Thermoflexus sp. | reverse complement strand
CTCCGGAAGGCTCTAGAGCGCATCCCGAAGGGATGAGCACCCGAGATCCGGAGAATGGGGGAGGGACATCCTTCCCCTCCATGGGCATCGCGCGAGAGGAGGGAGCCATGCCGGCGCGCAAGGGAAAGCGGATGACCGGGGCGCCCCGTCGGGCAGCCGCCCGCCAAGCGGCGGAGGCTGTCGGGCCGGCGGCCCGACATCGGATCCGGGTCACGGTGAACGGCCGCCCCTATGAGGCCGAGGTCGAGGCCCGTACCCTCCTGGTGTATTTCCTCCGGGACGGGTTAGGGCTCACAGGGACCCACGTGGGCTGTGACACGACTAGCTGTGGGGCGTGCACGATCCTTTTAAACGGAGAGGCGGTCAAGAGCTGCACCATGTTCGCCGTCCAGGCCGACGGGGCCGAGATCATGACCGTGGAAGGCCTGGCCAAGGATGGCGAGCTGCACCCTCTGCAGAAGGCGTTCTGGGAGCATCACGGCCTCCAGTGCGGCTTCTGCACCCCCGGCATGCTGATGACCGCTTACGCCTTCCTCCAAGAGAACCCACATCCCAGCGAGGAGGAGATCCGCATTGCCATCTCCGGCAACCTGTGCCGGTGCACCGGATACATGAACATCGTCAAGGCCATCCAACACGCCGCTCAAGAGATGGCTGCCCGCTGAAAGGACCTTGACGTTCAGGAGGTCCAGCATGGCGAGCCCAGCGCAAGCCCATGGGGTGTTAGGTCATCCGGTTCGGCGGAAGGAGGACATCCGCTTCATTCAGGGCCGCGGTCGCTATCTGGACGACATCGTCCTGCCCCGCATGGCCTACATGGCCCTGGTGCGCAGCCCCTACGCCCACGCCCGCATCCGCTCCATCCGCGTGGAGGCGGCGAGGGCGGTCCCGGGCGTGCTAGCGGTGATCACCGGGGAGGACCTGGAGGAGTTAGGCCTGGCCTGGATGCCAACCCTGGCCGGGGACAAGCAGATGGTGCTGGCCGTCGGCAAGGTGCTCTTCCAGTATCAGGAGGTCGCCGCGGTGGTGGCGGAGACCCGGGAGGCGGCCGTGGATGGCGCCCAGGCGGTGGAGGTCGATTACGAGCCTCTCCCCGTGGTGGTGAATCCCTTCAAAGCGCTGGAGCCGGATGCGCCGATCCTGCGGGAGGATCGAGAACGGAAGACCAATCACATCTGGCATTGGGAGGTTGGAGACCGGGAGGCGACGGAGGAGGCCCTGCGCCGCTCCGAGGTGGTGATCCGGGAGCATATCAAGTTCCAGCGGGTGCACCCGGCGCCCCTGGAGCCGTGCGGCTGCATCGCGGACTTCGATCGGGTCACAGGCCGGCTCACCCTCTATGTGACCTCGCAGGCCCCCCACGCCTACCGGACGCTCCTGGCGCTGGTGACTAAGCTGCCGGAGCATATGATCCGGGTGATCTCCCCGGACATCGGCGGGGGCTTCGGCAACAAGGTGGCAGTCTACCCGGGCTACGTGTGCGCTGTCGTGGCCTCCATGATGCTGGGGCGCCCGGTGAAGTGGGTGGAGACACGGACGGAGAACCTGACCTCCACTTCCTTCGCCCGGGATTACCATATGATGGTGGAGCTGGGGGCGACCCGGGAGGGCAGGGTGACCGCCTTGCGGGTGAAGACCCTGGCCGACCACGGGGCCTTCGACGCCTCGGCAAATCCGTCGAAATGGCCGGCCGGCCTCTTCAACATCTGCACCGGTTCGTACGACTTCCCGACTGCCTTCGTCGAGGTGGACGCTGTCTACACCAACAAGGCCCCTGGCGGGATCTCCTACCGCTGCTCGTTCCGGGTCACCGAAGCCTCTTACCTGATCGAGCGGGCCATGGACATCCTGGCCGATGAGCTGGGGATCGACCCGGCGGAGCTGCGACGTCGGAACTTCATCCCGCCCGAGAAGTTCCCTTACCGTTCGGCCCTGGGCTGGACCTACGACAGTGGCAACTACGTGGCGGCTCTGGATCGGGCGCTGCAGCTGATCGGCTATGAGGAACTCCGGCGTGAGCAGGAGGAGCGGCGGCGTCGGGGAGAACTGATGGGCATCGGCATCTCCTCCTACACGGAGATCGTGGGGGCCGGCCCGAGCCATCTCTTTGACATCGCTGGCCTGAAGATGTTCGATAGCTGCGAGATCCGGGTCCACCCCACCGGCAAGATCCTCGCCCGCTTTGGCACCCGCCATCAGGGCCAGGGCCACGAGACCACCTATGCCCAGATCGTCGCCCACGAGCTGGGGGTTTCAGTGGAGGATGTACTGGTGGAGGAAGGGGACACCGACACCGCCCCCTACGGCCTGGGCACTTACGCCAGTCGCAGCACCCCCACCGCCGGGGCGGCGGCGGCCATGTGCGCCCGCCGCATCCGGGAGAAGGCCCGCAAGATCGCCGCGCACCTTCTGGAGGCAGCCGAGGAGGACGTGATCTGGGAGGAGGGCCGCTTCGTGGTCCGCGGCGTCCCCGGGAAGTCCGTGACCTTCCCCCAGGTGGCCTTCGCCGCCTACACCAACCCGCCGCCCGGGATGGAGCCGGGGCTGGAGGCGGTGTATTACTACGATCCGCCGAACCTCACCTTCCCCTTCGGGACCTACGTATGCGTGGTGGACATCGACAAAGGGACCGGTCAGGTGAAGGTCCGCCGGTTCGTGGGCGTCGACGACTGCGGGACAGTGATCAACCCGATGATCGTGGAGGGGCAGATCCACGGCGGCCTCACCGAGGGCTTCGCTATCGCCTTCATGCAGGAGATCGCCTACGACGAGAACGGCAACTGCCTTTCCTCCAACTTCACGGAATACCTGGTCCCCACCGCAGTGGAGACACCGCGCTGGGAGTTGGACCGCACCGTAACGCCGTCCCCGCACCATCCCCTGGGGGCGAAAGGGGTGGGGGAATCGGCCAACGTGGGCTCCCCGGCGGCCTTTGTGAACGCCGTCGTGGACGCCCTCTCCCACCTGGGAGTGCGCCATATCGACATGCCCATCACCCCGTGGAAGATCTGGAAAATCCTGCGGGAGCATGGGATCACGGAATAGCGGGGAGCTCCAATGGGCTGGCGCTTGAGCGGAGGTGTTCGGCTGGATGAGCTGATCCGGGACCTGGAGGCGCGGGGGGAGGCCTTCGTGATCGCCACGGTGGTCCGCCGCCAACCCCCCGTGTCGGCCCAGGTGGGGGACCGGGCAGTGATCACCGCGGACGGTCGGATCTACGGCTGGGTGGGCGGGGGCTGCGCCCACGACTGGATCCTCCGGGAGGCGCGGGCGGTGCTGGCCACCCGCCAGCCGCGCCTGCTGCGCATCACCCCTGAGGCCGCGGGGGAGACGGTCGAGGAGGAGGCCCGTACGGTGGCCACGATGGCCTGCCCCAGCCGAGGTGAGCTGGAGATCTTCCTGGAGCCGTGGGTCTGCGAGCCGCAGCTGGTGATCTTCGGGGAATCCCCCCTGGCCCGTGCCCTGGCGGTATTCGCCCAGGCCTTGGGCTACCAGGTCCTCCAGGTGGTTCGGAATGAGGCCTCCTTGGCGGAGCCAGGGGCGGTGCGGGTCGCCCGGCTGGAGGCGCTGCCCGCTTTCTCCCCTCAGGACGAGCTTTACGTGGTGGTGGCTTCGATGGGCCATTTCGATGAGGAAGCGCTGGGGGCCGCCCTGCAGACCCCCGCTCGATACATCGGCCTCGTGGCCAGCCGGCGCCGGGCCCAGGCGGTCCTGGATTTCCTGCGACGGGTGGGGTGGTCAGAGGCGGACTTGAAGCGGATCCGGGCCCCCGCTGGCCTGGACCTGGGGGCGGTGACCCAGGAGGAGATCGCCCTCTCGGTGATGGCGGAGATCATGCAGGAGCGAAGGCGGGCCATAGCCGAACGGGCGGTTCCGGTGGAGCCCGCCCCGGCGCGGGCCCGCGACCCGGTCTGCGGGATGGAGGTAGAGGTCGCCGCCGCCCGCTACCACGCGGATTGGGAGGGCCAGCGCTTCTATTTCTGTTGCGCCCACTGTCGGCAGGCGTTCCTAGCGGAGCCCGCCCGTTACGCCCCGGCGGCAGCGCGGGGATGAGCGGGGGCCGCTAACGGGAAGGGGACTGGGAACTCGGCGGCTTCGCGGCCGGTCCTCGGCTCCTTTTTGTGGGATGTGCGTGGGATCATTCTCGCGGCCGGGCGCTCCCGTGCTGGAGCACATCGTGGACTGGATCCGGTGCCTGCCGCTTCAGCAAGTGGGGGTCGTCCTCGGCTCGGAGTCGGCTCCGCTGGGGCCCCGCCCGGCGGCACTCAGGGCGATCCCAGTGTGGGTGCTGGAGGGATCGCAAGCCTGCATGGCCTCCATCCGAACCGGGCTTGGGGCGGCGGGGGAAGCGGATGACTTGACCCTCCGGGCGGAAGCCGGGTTGCCGCCGGTGGATCTGGACCGAGCAGCCGCTGGGACCAGCGGCGCCACGAGAAGGGCGCCCCGGAGGGCTTCCATGCCGGTGCCTTCCACTCGTCCTCGAGCGGGCAGAGCTTCGGGGAGGGGGGCATGCCCGCCCCCCTCCCCGCTGGCTGGATCCCCGGGCTTAGGTCCAGTTCTCCAGGAACGCCTTCACTTTGTTCATGAAGGCATCCGCCTGGGCGCCGTCGATGATGCGGTGGTCGAAGGTGAGGGTGAGGTAGACCATCGGG
>JBEPYX010000177.1:0-4656 GCA_041641155.1 Thermoflexus sp. | reverse complement strand
AGGCCGCTGCGGGCTCTTCCGTCGGTTGAGCACGCTCCTATGGGGGGCCGGGCTGGCGGCCGGCATCGGGGGCATATGGCTCGGCTGGGGCGCGCCGGCCTTCCACCCCCCGGCCCCGGGTCCATCCGTCGGATGGGACGTTCCGCCTGCCCCGAGGCCTTCTCCAGGGTTCATCGAGAGCGAACGGCCGTTCACCCTGGCTCCCCAGCCGGCGCCTGGCCGCCCGCCCCAGCCGGCCGCAAGCCCGGGGCGGGATCCCCCGCTCCGCCTCCGCATCCCCTCGATCCAGCTGGACGCCCCAGTGGTCCCGGCCCGGTTGACGACGGTGCGCGAGGGCGGGCAGGAGTTCATCACCTGGGAGCCGCCGGACCGCTTCGCCGCGGGGTGGCTGACCACCTCCGCCGACCCCGGCCGGCCGGGCAATGTGGTCCTGATCGGCCATCATAACATTTACGGGAAGGTGTTCGCGGACCTCCATCGCCTGCGCCCTGGCCAGCGCATCTGGATCGAGACCCATCAGGGAGTTTACGTCTACGCCGTGGAGGCCGTTCACATCCTGCCGGAGAAGGGCCAGCCCCTGGAGGTCCGTCGGCGGAACCTGCGGTGGGTCCTGCCCACCCCGGACGAGCGCTTGACCCTGGTCACGTGCTGGCCTCCGAATAACAATACGCATCGCTTAATCGTGGTGGCCCGGCCAGCCAAGGGGCCGTGACGCCGTACCGAAGCGTTCGGATGGCCGGCGCCGCCCCGAACATCCTTTGGGATGAGGAGCGAAACGCATGTCGATTCTGGACTGGACGCCGATCCGGAGGATCCGCCGGAACCATGCGTTGGAGCACGCGACGATCCACCTGCTGAGCCAGCGGTTCCCGGGCCGGCCGATGGCGGGCCGCTCCACGCCTTTCGGGTTTTACATCTATGGGAATGTGCCCATGGAGGCTGTGGCAGCAGCGGCCCATGAGGCCCTGGAGCGGTTGCGGCGTGGGGAGCATCATTGGGCCATCCACCCCGGATGCGGCACGAACTATGTGGCCTCCGGCACCTCGGCGGGGGTGGCTGCCTTCCTGACCTTTAGTTTGGTTCCCCACCGCCGCCATCGAGATGTGTTGCCCCTGGTGATCTTAGCGACGGTGCTGGCGTTGATCGCCGCGCAACCGGTGGGGCCATGGCTTCAAACCCACCTGACCACCCGTGCGGACCCGGGGGATCTGGAGATCGCCGCCGTGCGCGCGCTGCCCGGCGGCTGGGTCCGCGTGCACTTCGTGGAGACCCGCGGCGGATAATCCACCGATGATCCTCCTGCTGCATGGGGAGAACGACCTGGAGATCGAGGAAGCGCTGGCCGAGCTGCGGGAGGCGGTGGGGGGCGCCGCCGCCCAATCCATGAACGTGATCACCCTGGATGGGCAGCGGGTTTCCCCCGCTGAGCTGCAGGCGGCGTGCGCGGCGTTGCCGTTCCTGGCCGCCCGCCGCCTGGTCATCGTGGAGGGTGGGTTCGCCCGTGAACGCCGGCGGGCCCGCGAGGACCCCGCCTTCCTGGAGGCGTTGTCCGCTGTGCCTCCCACGACCATCTTGGCGCTGGTGGAGCGCCGGACCCTCCCCGAGGATCACCCGCTATTGCGCTGGATCGAGGCCCATCCCGACCGGGCCGAGGCGCGGCATTTCCCACTCCCCCCTCCCCGGGCGTTGCCGGAGTGGGTGATGGCCCGGGCCCGACGCCATGGGGGAACGTTCACGCCGCAAGCCGCCTCCGCGCTGGCCGCCCTCCTCACGGATCCGCGCCGCCTGGACCAGGAGATCCAGAAGCTGATCGCCTGGGCGGACGGGCGGCCGGTGACCCCTCAGGACGTCGAGCGGTTGGTGCCCTACGCGGCGCCCATCAGCCTGTTTGAGCTCACGGAAGCCTTGGGCCGTCGAGACGGCCGCCGGGCCTTGGCGGCCCTTCATCGTCTCCTCTCCCAAGGGGAGCACCCCCTCGGCCTGTTCGGGATGATCGTCCGTCAGTTCCGCTTGATGTTGCTCTTGAAAGAGCTGCTGGAACAGGGCCTCCCGGTGGCGGAGGCAGGGAACCTGCTGGGGCTTCATCCCTATGCGGCGCGTAAGATCGCGGACTCCGCAGCGGGGTTTTCGCTCTCCCAGCTGGAGGCATTCTATCGAAGCTTGGCGGAACTGGACGTGGCGATCAAAACGGGGCAGATCCCCGACGTGGTGGCGCTGGAGACGTTCATCGTCTCCGTCGGGCGGCGGGAGCTCCCCCTATCCCGCAGTGCGGGATCCGCGCAACCCCCGGAACCCACGCCTTGAGGTCCGGAGGCTCCGCGTACCTCTTAGCGAGGGGCTGCCCTCGGCGATCTCCATTCCGCTAGGTCAGCTCCCTTCCCACGCCGGGAAGCCACGCGGGAAGGAAAGGAAAGGAGAGGAAGCGGAACAGGCTCCTTCTCCCCTGAGAGATTATGAACGGGCCTGGGAGGAGAGGGACAGCGGATGAAACCGAGCGTGATCCTGAAGCCGCAGGCGGAGCGCAAGCTTCGGAATTTTTACCCCTGGGCTTTCCACGATGACATTGCCGATGTCCAGGGCGATCCAGAGCCCGGGGCGATCGTCCAGGTCCGTGAGGCCTCCGGCGCCTTCGTTGGGCAGGCGTTCTACAACCCGCGTGCGTCCATCCCCCTGCGGATGCTCACCCAGAGCGAGGAGCGCATCGATGGGGCATGGTTCCGCCGACGCCTGATGGGGGCGGCCGCCCGACGGCGTGGGATCCAGGGGACCAACGCCGTCCGCTTGGTCCACGGGGAAGCCGACGGCCTCCCGGGCCTCATCGTAGACCGTTACGGCGACGTGTTGGTGGTACAGATCCGCAACATGGGGATGGAGCGATGGCGGGAGATCCTGATCGAAGCGTTACGGGCGTTGTTCGCACCCCGGGGGATCTATGAGCGCAGCGATGTAGAGGCCCGGGAGGACGAAGGGCTGGAGCCCCGGACTGGGTTGATCTGGGGGGAAGTGCCGGAGCCGCTGGAGGTGGTGGAAGATGGCTTGGTCTTCGAGACCAGCGCGGCGCGGGGGCAGAAGACCGGCTTTTACCTCGACCAACGGGACAACCGCCGCCGGCTGCGACAGTGGGTCCGGCCTGGGGACCGGGTGTTGGACGTTTACGGATACATCGGGGCGTTCGCGCTGCACGCTGCGGCGGCCGGGGCCACCGCGCTCATCATCGACAAAGATCCGTGGGCCCTGGAGCAGGCCGAGCGCAACGCGGCGCGCAACGGCCTGGCGGATCGGATCGCGGTTCGGCTAGGGGATGCCCTCGAGATGATGGAGGCACTGGCCGCGGAGGGACGGCGGTTCCAGTGGGTGGTGCTGGATCCCCCCGCGATGGTGAAGCGGCGGGCGGAATGGGAGCGCGGGGTGCGGCGTCGCTTCGTGGAGATGGCCCGCCTGGCGCTGGGTCTGCTGGAGGAAGGGGGCGGGCTCTTTTTTTCCTCCTGCGCCTATCCGATCCGCCTGGACGATCTCATCGAGGCCGCCCGGCTGGCCGCTGGGGAGGTCCGCTGCCGCCTCGCGGTGCGGGAGGTCACGTATCAGCCGCCGGACCACCCATGGATCCTTCAGATCCCCGAGACTCTTTATCTCAAGACGCTGATTGTGGAAAAGCAGATGGCGCTTGAGGGGTGATCCCCGCCTGCATCCCGAGACCACGGTTGCGCTTTCCCCTCCCCACTGGGGGGCCGCCGCAAGCCGAGGATGTTGGTTTTTTTAAATGTTCCGTTCGGCTGTATCATAGGCTCACGGATGGGGGATGGCTCTGTCGTCCGGTCGGTTGGACCGGCTCCCTTTGGGTGGCAGGCGTGGGGAGGCCGGTGGAGGTAAGAGGTGAGGAGGGTTGATGGACGACAAGTCGTTGCCACGCGGATTGCAGATGCTGGGCCCCGTGCTGATGATGGTCGGGGTGATGTTGCCGTGGGGTCCCTCCCCAGAAGCGCGCGGCCTAGACGGGTGGGGGTTGCTGGTCCTTCTGGCCGGGATCCCGGCGCTGATGTGGCCGTGGGTGGCCCTTGAGACCCCTGCCGTCCGGCTCATCCCGGCCGGCCTCGCATTGATCGCAGGGATCGGGGCGCTGGGGGGGTGGGTCGCCGCTTGGCGGGCCGTTTCGCCCGAGGTCTCGAACCCCATGCTCTACATCGGGAAGGGCCCGTTGTTCGCCATGGCCGGGGCAGCCCTCACGGGGGCGACCCTGGCGGGGCCGCTCCGGGGCTGGCAGCGCGCGCTGGCGGCGGGAGGAGGCTTCGCGTTGATGGTAGGGATCGCCATGGGGCTGGCGGCGGGGCTTTCAGCGAGTGGGGGGAGCCCTGCGGTGGCGGAAGGCGCTCCCCCGATCGTTACGGGGACGCCGTGGATCGTGGTGGAAGTCCACCCCTCGGGTGAGATCCCCACCCGGATCCCCACGTCGCCTGCTGTGCCCGCGATGGCGTCTCCCACCCCTGCACCGTCGGCCACCCCAGGATCGGATACGGCGTTCGGCGGAGCTGGTTCGGCCGGACTTCCGACCGCTACCCCCACGGCGAGCCCGGAGCCCCCAACCCCCAGCGTGCCGGCGGAGGGCGTGGAACCCCCCACGCCATCGCCTGCCCCGACGGCCACCTCGCCCCTAGATCG
>JBEPYX010000176.1:0-4667 GCA_041641155.1 Thermoflexus sp. | reverse complement strand
CCCTCGCCGACGTCTTCCCCCATGCCGACGGCGACGGCGATCTTCATGCCGACGCCGATGCCCGCCCCTGCCGGGGGGTGGGGGGTGGTGTTCCTGGACCGGAACGGGAATGGCGTCCATGACTCGGGCGAGCCGGGGATCCCAGGGGCGGCGGTGGAGGTCGGGGGGCGGCGGCTCGCGACGGGGCCTGATGGGCGCTTCGAGCTGCCGGTGGGGGCGCGGGCGCGGCTGGTGTTTCTTCCGGTACGGGGGCGGCTGACGGTGGCTGACGGCGTCCGCTTCGGGGTGCAGCCGCTCCGTCGCCCGAGGTGGCTGTTGGGGGCGGCCGTGGGGCTGTTGCTGCTGGGCCTCCCCGGGGCGCGGGATCCACGCCCGAAGGCGGTGTGGCGGGCCGTCCGAACCCTGTGGAACGGAGGGAGAGCATGACGGAAGCCGATTGGATCCTGGCGCTGTTGTTGATCGCCGGCTTTGCGCTGCTGGGAGCGCTGATCACCTATGGCAACGTCCGCCAGGCCCGGGCGATCCAAGGGGTGGGGGAGGTGCTGCACGAGTGGGCCATCCGGCACATCCAGCTCTCCCGCGCCATGGCCGCTGGCGCCGTCCGGGTGGAGGATCCCCTGACCTGGTTCAGGGAGACCTTGCTTCGCTTGCGCCTGCCAGCGATGGCCGAAGGGCTCGTGCTGGAGCGGAAGGGCGAGGGTTGGATCCTGCTGTCCAGCCGGGGTGGGAGGCTGCTGCTGGTGCGGCCAGAAGTGGACCCCGGCCGGCTGGAGCGGGGATCCCGCTTCTTCTCGCCGGCGCTGCCCCGTGGGGCGACGCAGCGAGCCCGAGTGCTGGAGCTCTCCCCGGTCACCGCCTGGCCGACCTTTGACCTAGAGCTGGCCCAGGCCTGGCGGCGCTGGTTCCCCGAGGATCCACCGCCGGAGCGGGTGCGGCTGATGATCTGGCCCGAGGTCGATGGGGCGCAGGTCGTATCCCCATCCAGATAGCGCATGGGCCATGGGCGTGTGGCAAGCGCGCGACGGCGTGGAGGTTTATGTCCCCGAGGCAGAGCCAGCGCGGATCTGGCCGGCGATGCGGCGCCTGCCGCTTCCCCCAGGGGATCCCCCCGAGCCTCCGGAGCTTCCAAACCCTCCGGCACCGCCGGAGCGCTCGCCGTGGTGGACCTACGCGCCCTGGTTTCTGATGTCAGCGGTCTATGGGCTGATGGGCCCCCTGGCCTTCGGCGGGCGGGGTTGGACGTATCTCCTGTTCATCCCGCTGGCGGCGGCTTCCTCGATGCTGGCCGGGGAGATCCAGCACCGCTGGGCCCTTCAGCGCCATCGGCGACAGGTCGGAGACGCGATGCAGCGGGCGGAGCGACGGCTTCAGCGTTTCCTTGCCGCCTTAGAAACATGGCGGCAACAAGAGGAGGCGCTGGAGCGGGCCATGTTCCCCCCGTGGGAGGAACTGGTCCAGCGCCTGCAGGCGGGGACGGATCTCTGGTTCCGGCACCGGGGGGATCCGGATTTCCTGAGCGTCCTGGCGGGCCACCATCCCTCGCCCCTCCTGGTGCCCCACCGCGGCCGGGCCTTGCCCGATCCGGAGGAGGCGCCGTTGGCGCTGCAAGGGATGGTTCGGGCGCTGGCCCGAGCGGCTGCAGTGGAGGTGGCGCGGCCGCTTCCCCTTTCACTGCGATCCGCCGCCGCCTGGATGGTCTTCCCGGGCCAGGAGGGGGCGATCGCCCGGATCTTGCTGGAGCTGGCCCTCACCCACTCCCCCGCGGAGGTCCGCCTTGCGGTCGGGCTTCGGGATCCCCGCTGGGCGTTCCTGCGGTGGCTGCCTCACGTGGGGGAACTGCGCGAGGGATACGCGGGGGGGGCCGCCCGGGTCCGTGAAGAGACCCTCGACTTGTTCTACCGTCGACGGAATCAAGGGGGGATCCAGGATCCAGCGGTGATCGCCTTGGGGGACGAAGACTGGCTGTCCGACGCCCGCCTGGGCCTCCTATTGCAGGAGGGGCCCGTCGTGGGGATCCATCCGGTGCTGATCCTTCCCCCGGGGGCCCCGATCCCCGGCGGTATCGGCACCTTGGCGATCTGGCGGCCCGATCGGAGCCTCCGGGTTCTGAACCTCTCGAACGGGCACGTGATCGAGGGCGTGGATGGGAGCCCGTTGCTGAGCGAAGCGAAATCGGAAGAGATCGCGCGCCGGATCGCCCAGCTGCGCCCGATGGGCATAATGGGAGGGGCCGGGGTCGCCCGATCGGCGCCGGCGCTGTGGGGCCTCTCGACCCCCGATCCAGAGGCGCTGGCGCAGGGGATCCGGGAGGGGCGGCAGGTGGGCGGGGCGTCGGGCCTGGCGGTCCCCATCGGCGCCGGGGATGATGGAACCCCCTTCGCCCTGGACCTGCACGACCGGGCCCATGGCCCCCACGCCATGGTCATCGGTGCCACCGGCTCGGGTAAGAGCGAAGCACTGCGGACGTTGGCCATAGGACTGGCGCTGCGCTTCCCGCCGGACCGGGTGCGGTTCTTCTTCATTGACTTCAAAGGCGGTGGAGCCTTCGCCCCGCTGGCGGGACTGCCCCACTGCGTGGGGCTGCTGTCCAACTTGGACGCCCGGGAGGCGGAGCGGGCCCTGGAGACGCTGGAGGGGGAACTAGACCGCCGCCAGCGGATCCTGGCTGCGCGGGGGGCGGACCACGCTGACGGGGCGGGGCTTCCGCACCTCATGGTGATGGCGGACGAGTTCGCGGAGCTCCTGGAACAGATCCCCGACGGGATGGGCCGGATGATCCGGCTGGCGCGCCTGGGCCGTAGCCTGGGGATGCACCTGGTGCTGGCGACCCAACGGCTGGGCGGGGCGGTGCCGGGGGAGCTGCGGGCGAACCTACGGGTGCGGATCGCCCTGCGCTGCGAGACCCCGGAGGAGTCGACCGCGGTCCTCGGACGGCCCGATGCGGCATATCTCCATGGGAGCGGCTGGGCCTTCGTCCAGGTGGGACAGAACGAGGTCTTCCAGCGGATCCGCTTCGCCTACGTCTCGGGGACCTCCCTGGGCGTCCGGGAGGAGCTCTGGATGGACCCGGCGGATCCCGCACGGGCGCTGCGGCGGCGGAAGGAGGGGGAGGACGGGCGGGATCTCGACCGGTTGGTTGCGATCCTGGCGGCATTGGATCCCCAGGCGCCCGCGCTGGCGCCTCCCCCACTGCCGCCGGACCCCGGCGCGCCGGAGGCGGAGGGGGCGGATCGCATCGGGGTCGGGGTGGCGGATTTCCCGGAGGCAGGGGCGATCCGCTGGGTTTTCTGCGATCCGGAGACCCCCGATGTGATGCTGATCGGTCAGGCGGGGACGGGGAAGACGCGAACGTTGCGGGCGATGGGCGCGGCGGCCGCCCGGGCGGGCCGACGGGTCTTCGTCGTGGATGGCCGTGGGGAATGGGGGGATGCGGGCTGGGCGATCCGCGTGGATCCGGATGATCAAGAGGCCCTGGAGCGGTTGCTTCAGCGCTTGGGTCGGGAAGCGGGGCCGGTCCTGCTCATCCTAGATGGGCTGGAGGAGCTGGGGGAAGAAGCAGCGCTGCACCTCGAGGGGGTGCTGGGGGAAGCCCGGGAGCGACGGGACCTCTGGGTCTGGACCGCGGCCCGCCGGGCGATCCGGCTCCGCCCGCTGCGCGGGCGGCCGGCCCATCGGGTGGTCCTGGCGTTGGAGCCCCAAGAGTGGGAAGCCCAAGTCGGTCGGGCCCCGCTCCCCGCGGCGCCCTTCCAGGGGCGGTGGTGGGGGGAGGGGCGATGGCGGGAGATCCGGTTGCGTCAGCAGGAGGGGGTCGCCCCTCCCCCAGCTCCCCCACTGCCCCGCGCCCCGCGAGGGTCCTGGTCGGATCTGCCCCTGCCCACGTGGCCGGGAAGCCTGCAGCTGGCCCTAGGATGGGACGATCGGGACCTTCAACCGGTCGTCCTTCGATTCGATCGGCGGTGGCCGGCGTTAGGGTTGTCGCCGGAGCTGGCCTGGGGGCGAGGACTTCTGGAGCGCCTGATCCAACGGCTTCAGGCCGCTGGGTGGCCGATGCGGATCTGGGATCCGGAGGGCCTCCTGGAGGGTGAGGCCGAACCTCCGGAGCGGTTCCTCCAACAGGTGGCGGCGCTCGAAGAGGGGGAGGGCGGCATCGCTGTCGTGGCGGGCACCGACGCGTTCCGGCTGCAGATGGGGTATGGCGCGGAGATCCCGCCGAGGCTGCGCCGCCCCTCGCGGCTGGTCTGGCTGTGGGTCGGGCGGGACGCTCTGGGCCTGCGGGGATGGCGGCTGCTCAGGGCGCCCGAGGAGGGCCGCGTGCTGCCCATCGCGGCAGGCCACCCTGGCTTAGCTTGGCTGGCCGAGCCCGGCGGGGGACGGTGGGTCATCCTTCCCCTTTCCCTGTAAGCAGAGCGAAGCGAGGCTCCCCTTGGCTCAGGGACCGGTCTCGAAACGTTGCTTCTTGGGGGCTGTTCTCCTCCCTCGTGCCAATGTCAGAGCAATGATGGAGGATTGCCATGGGGATGAACGTGGTCATCCTGGGGAGCCCCAGCGGGGTGGGTGGGGAGATCGCTAACCAGCTGGCCCGCCTGGGGCACGAGGCATATGCCATGCCCGGGGCGGTGGCTCTGGAGATCTTGGCCGGCCTCCGCCCGCAACTGATCCTCCCAGTG
>JBEPYX010000175.1:0-4670 GCA_041641155.1 Thermoflexus sp. | reverse complement strand
GAGGGAGTCCTGCCCTTCGGGGCGACCCTGGGGGTCAGCAACCGCCTGACCGCTCCCCGAGCCCGCGTCCGGGTCCGCCGGGGCCTGCTGCTGGTGATCCACGAGCGGGGGGAGCCCGGTTGAGCGCTGTTGGAGGATTCCCCGCGCGCGCCGTTCCGCTCGCCTGGGCATGGTGGGGGATCGCGACCCTGCTGCTGGCGGCGTGCACCACGCCGGCACCGCGACCGACGCCTTCGCCGGCCCCCACGACTTTCCCGCCAGCGCTCACGGCCCCTCTGTCTCCCACCCCGCTGATGCCTCCACCCGCGGGGCAGCGGGAGTTGGTGCTGATGACCCACAGCCGCTTTCACATCCGTGGGGAACTCCTCCGTGAGTTCGAGCTGCGCTACAACGTCCGCGTCCAGGTCCTCAAGTCCGGCGATGCGGGAGCCGCCCTCGAGCGGGCGATCCAGGCCCGGGGGGCGCCGCTGGCGGATGTGTTCTTCGGCGTGGACAACGCCCTGCTCGGCCGGGCCCTTCGGGAGGATCTTTTCGAGCCTTATCGGCCCCAGGGCATCGAGGAGATCCCCAACGAGTTCCTCCTGGATCCCGAATACCGGCTGATCCCGATCAGCTATGGGGATGTCTGCGTGAATTACGATCCACGTTATTTTCGGGATCGGGGGTTGAGGCCGCCGGAGGGGTTAGAGGATCTGGCGCGGCCGGAATACCGGGGGCTGCTGGTGGTGGAGGACCCCGCCGTCTCATCGCCGGGTTTGGCGTTCCTGGTGCTCACCATCGTCCACTTCGGCGAGGAGGGCTGGCGGGACTTCTGGCGGGCGTTGAAGGTGAACGCGGTGAAGATCGTCAAGAGCTGGGAGGACGCCTATTACAAGGAATTCAGCGGTGCAACAGAAGGCCGAGGGCGCCGTCCCCTTGTGGTGGGCTACGCGGCCAGCCCGGCGGCAGAGGCGGTCTTCCGCGGCGGGGAGCTCTCCGACCCGCCTGTCGGAACCTTGCGGGGGAGGGGTGCCTGTTTCCGCCAGATCGAGTTTGCGGGTATCCTGAAGGGGGCCAGGAACCGGGATCTGGCGGAACGGTGGATAGATATGATGATCGGCCTGCGCTTCCAGGAGGACATCCCCCTCCAGATGTTCGCCTTCCCGGTCCATCCGAAGGCGAGGCTCCCGGAGGTGTTCCGGAGGTTTGTCGAAATCCCGCTGGAGCCCGTCCGCCCGGATCCCGGCTGGATTGAGGCGAACCGGGAACGATGGATTCAGGAATGGAATGCCTTGATGGGGCCGTAGACGGGCCGCCGAAAGGGGATCCTCGCCATGACGTCTCGTCGCCCGTTTTGGAGAGCTTTCCCGCTGGCGCTGTGGATCCTGGCCCTGGGATCCGGGGCGATGTCCGGTGTGGATCTGTCGGCCCCGGCCGATGTGGAGAACGCCCTCTGGTATCAGTGGAGCAGGTATCGCCCGGAGATCCCGACGGGGCGCTCCGCGCTCCCGACTCCCGGATCCGGGGGGCAAGCCGGCTCCTATCGGGTGTATCTCCCCTGGGTCTCCCGCGGGATCCCCCCGGCCCCCGCCCCGGAGTTCCGCGCCCTCTGGGTGACCCGCTTCGATTGGACACGGGCCGACGGCACGTGGGCGCGGCCGGAGGCGTTGGTGGCCATCGCGGAGCGGGCGGCCGCCGCCCGCTTCAACGTGCTCCTCTTCCAAGTCCGCGGCGTCGGCGACGCCTATTACACCCCAGGGTATGAGCCGTGGGCCGCCCGCCTCACCGGCACCCTCACCCGCACCCTGGGGACTTCCCCCGGCTTCGATCCGCTCCGGACCCTGCTCGACGCCGCCCACGCCCGCGGCCTGCAGGTCCACGCCTACCTCAACGTCTATCCCACCTGGATCTGCGGGGCTGGCGCCCCGCCGGATGGCCTGAACCCGCCCCATCCGTTCTGGACGTTCTCCCGAACCAACGGCATATCCTGGAGCGCGTGGCGGGTGTACGACGCCTCCGGGAACCCGATGAACCTGATGACCTGCAACTCTTACCTCTGGGCGACCCCTGCTTGGTCCGGCGTGCGGGACCAGGTGGTGCGGGTGGTGCGGGATCTGATGAGCCGCTACGATCTGGACGGGGTGCACCTTGATCTGGTCCGCTATCCCGGGCGCGGCTACTCCTACGATCCGTTCACGCCGTCCTTCCGCAGCCCGGAGGAGCGGGCGGCGTGGCAGCGGGAGCAGGTCAACCGATTGGTGCGCGATGTCTACGCGGCTGTCAAGGGGATCCGTCCCCGGGCCTGGGTGACGGCGGCCGTGTGGGGGGTGTACCAGAACCGGTGGGGCTGGCCGGGCTTCACCTCGGGCTATTCGGATTACTATCAGGACTCCAAGCGCTGGCTGCGGGAGGGATGGGTGGATGCCATCATGCCGATGATTTACCCGGCCGGCCCTTCCTCGGATTGCCCGGATACGACCATGTGGACGCTGGATCGGTTCCGGACGCTGGTGGCGGACTTCCTCGCGGATGCCTCGGGGCGGTATGTTTTCCCCGGCATCCACGGCGGCTACGCCTGCTTCCAGGACGTTCGGGATCGGGTGGAGGCGGCGCGGGCGCTGGGGGCGCGGGGGATGGCCATTTTCGCATACGGCCCGGTGAGCGTGCGAGGGTACTGGGATGCGTTGGCGGCCCAAGTCTATCCGGCGCCGGCGCCAGTGCCCCCGCCGCCGTAGCGGGCGGCGAGGACGGCGAGGACGAAGCGGGGGAGGGCGAGCATGCGACGCCAGCGCCAGGGCTGGCGGATCAGCCGGTAAAGCCATTCGAGGCCGATCTCCCGCATCCAGCGAGGAGCGCGGGGGACGACCCCGGCGATGAAGTCGAAGGCCCCCCCGACACCCATGGCGACCGGGATGCGCAGCGCCGGCTGGTAGCGGGCGATCCAGAGATCCTGCTGTGGGGCCCCATAGGCCACAAACAGGAGATCCGGCCGCGCCTTCCGGAGGCGCTCCAGGATCTCCGGGGCGTCCTCCGGCCGGGGGGAGCCAGCGAAGGTCCCGACGACGGCCAGGCCGGGGCATCGGTGCTGGAGGACGGTGGCCGCGCGATCGGCCACCCCCTCGGCGGCCCCCAGCAGGAAGACCCGCCACCCCCGCTCCGCCGCCCGGGCCGCCAGGGCCTCCATGAGCTCCACCCCTGGCACCCGCTCGCGCAGCGGCTGCTTCAGGATCCGCCCTGCCCAGAGCAGCCCCACCCCATCGGGGACGTTCAGGTCTGCCCGCTCCAGCACGTGGAAGAACGCGGGATCCCGAAGGGCGTGCATGACGAACTCGGGGTTCACCGTGCAGATCTGATGCGCCCCGCCCTCCGCGATGAAAGCGTCCACCGCGGAGAGCGCCTCCTCCATTGTGACGTCGTGAACTCGAACCCCCAAGATGCGTCGGACCGGTGCCTCGATCATGGGCGATGGCCGGATT
Source organism: Thermoflexus sp. (assembly GCA_041641155.1). Taxonomy (GTDB): domain Bacteria; phylum Chloroflexota; class Anaerolineae; order Thermoflexales; family Thermoflexaceae; genus Thermoflexus. The sequence goes on along the minus strand of JBEPYX010000175.1, from coordinate 1,215 downwards.
GGAGATGAGGAGGGTAGGGCGGTTCGGCCTTCGCCGCGTGGCTTTATCCCTTCGGTCCTCCCGCGTTGCGGATCCGCCACGGAGCGGTGTAGATGTTCGCCCGGCCCTCCTGCAGGAATCCCACCACCGTCATCCCGACGGCGTGGGCGAGCTCCAGGGTGAGGCTGGAGGGTGCGCCGATGGCGGCCAACACTGGGATGCCAGCCCGCAGCGTTTTCTGTGCGATCTCAAAGCCCGCCCGCCCGCTCACGAGCATGATGGCCTGACCGAGGGGCAGGCGTCCTTCCCGCAGGGCAGCCCCGATGACCTTGTCCACGGCGTTGTGGCGGCCGATGTCCTCCCGAAGCCAGAGCAGCTCGCCATGGGGGTCGAAGATCGCCGCTGCGTGCAGCCCGCCGGTGCGGCGGAAGAGGGCCTGCGCCGCGTGGAGCCGTCGGGGGAGATCGTAGAGGAGGGATAGGGGGATCACCGGCTCCGCCTCCGGTAGCGGCGGATACCCTTGCACGAAAACCGCCTCGATGGCGGCTTTCCCGCACACCCCGCAGCTGCTGGTCAGGTAGAAATGCCGGGTCAGCCGCTCCCGGTCCACTCGAATCCCGGGGGGAAGGACCACCCGCACGGTGTTCGCGGAGGGGCGCTCCACGGCCAGGTCCCGCGCGACGGCCTGGGGGTCGTCGATCAATCCCTCGGTGTAGAGAAAGCCCACGGCCAGCTCCTCATCGTGCCCCGGGGTCCGCATGGTGACGGCGACCGGGAGGATCTCCATCGCCCCCGGGCCCGGGAGGACCACCTGGATCTCCAGGGGTTCCTCCACGATCACCACGTCCTCCCGCTGTTCGGCGCAGTCCCCCCGCCAACCGGTGGTGGGCCAACCTTTCAACGCTCCACTCCAACCCATCCGTAGTCTTCCTTCCTCAGTCGGCCCTCAACCCCTCCTGGGCCCAGGAGGCGGGGCCCGAAGGGCGAACGGTCAGGGCGTGGCTCCAGGCACTTGGGCGCCCGGTGGCTCACGCTCGGATTGAGCCTCGCCGGGATCCGGCAGTGCCTTTTCTGCATAAGCGATGATCGCCTTGTAGGCCGGGATGCCAGCCAGCGGGGAGCGGGCCTCCGGCGCGGCCAGGACGTTGCCCTCCGGCCAGTGGATCTGGAGGGTGCCCGGCTTGACCTCCCCCAGGAACACGCGGCCGCGGAACTCCCCATAGCGGTTCCAGAGGC
>JBEPYX010000174.1:0-4684 GCA_041641155.1 Thermoflexus sp. | reverse complement strand
AGTTCCAGTCCCTTGTCTGCGCCCTCACCGGGATGGAGGTGGCCAACGCCAGCCACTACGATGGCTCCTCCGCCCTCGCCGAGGCCATGCTCATGGCCCTGCGGATCACCCGGGGGGAGCGGCCGAAAGTGCTCCTCTTCCCCACCCTCCACCCGGAATACCGGGCGGTGGTCCGTACCTATGTCCAGCACCTGGAGGTGCGCCTCGAGGGGGATGCGGGGTGGACCCTCCCCCAGCTGCGGCAGCCGCTGGCCCTCCTGGAGGCGCTGGAGGCTCGCCTGGACGCGGAGACGGCGGCCCTGGTGATCCCTTACCCGGACTTCCTGGGTCGGGTGCTCCCCCCGGCCCGCCTGCGGGAGACGGCGGAGCGCGTCCATCAGGCCGGCGCCTTGCTCATCGCGGTGGTGAATCCCATCGCCCTAGCCCTCTTCGAGCCCCCGGGGCGTTGGGGGGCGGATATCGTGGTGGGCGAGGGGCAACCCCTGGGGATCCCCTTGAGCTTCGGGGGGCCCTATCTGGGGCTGATGGCCACCCGCATGGCGTTCGTGCGCCAACTGCCAGGGCGCCTGGTCGGGGAGACGGTGGATCTGGAAGGCCGCCGCGGGTATGTGCTCACCCTCTCCACGCGCGAGCAGCACATCCGCCGGGAGAAGGCCACCAGCAACATCACGACGAACGTCGGCCTGATGGCCCTGGCGGCCACGATCTATCTCTCGGTGATGGGCCGGCACGGCCTGCGCCAGGTGGCCTCCCTCTGTTACCATAAGGCCCACTACCTCGCGGCGCGCATCGCCGACCTCCCGGGCTACGAGGTCTGGCGCGATCACCCCTTCTTCCACGAGTTCGTGGTCCGAACCCCGCGCCCGGTCGCCGAGATCAACCGCATCCTTTACGAGGACTACCAGATCCTGGGCGGATATGATCTGGGCCAGGCGGATCCGGCGCTGGCGGACCACATGCTGCTATGCGCCACCGAGATGAACACCCGCGAGGAGATGGACGCCTTGGTGGAGGCCTTGAGGGAGATCGGGGCCGCCCATGCCGGTTGAGATCGAAGCGGCCAGCGGGGAAATGTGGATCCGTGACGCTTCGAAGGGAGGGTCTTCGATGCCGGAGCCGTTGATCTTCGAGTATTCGGTCCCCGGCCGGCGGGGCGTGGAGCTGCCGGGGTCGGACGTCCCGGAGACACCTTTTCCGGAAGGGTTCCTGCGGGAGGACCTTCCCCTCCCGGAGGTGAGCGAGGTAGATGTGGTCCGCCATTTCCTGCGGCTCTCCCAGATGAATTACGGGGTGGATAAAGGCTTCTACCCGCTGGGGTCCTGCACGATGAAGTACAGTCCGAAAATCAACGAGGAAGTCGCCCGGCTTCCCGGCTTCGCCCACCTCCATCCTTATCAGGATCCGGAGACCGTGCAGGGGGCCCTGGCGCTGATGTATCACCTCCAGGAGTTCCTGAAGGAGATCGGGGGGTTCGCGGCGGTCTCCCTGCAGCCCGCTGCCGGCTCCCAGGGCGAGCTGGCCGGCATCCTGATGATCCGGGCGTATCACCGGGATCGTGGGGAGGGGAAGAAACGGATCAAGATGCTCATCCCGGACTCCGCCCACGGCACGAACCCGGCCTCCTCGGCCATGGCCGGCCTGAAGGTGGTCAACATCCCCTCCGATCGGCGGGGGAACATCGACCTGGACGCGCTCCGCAAGGAATGCGACGAGACCGTGGCCGGCCTGATGATCACCAACCCCAACACCCTGGGCCTCTTCGACGAGAACCTGCTGGAGGCCATCGACCTCGTCCACCGCTGCGGGGGGCTGATCTACGGGGACGGGGCGAACATGAACGCCCTGTTGGGGATCTGCAAGCCGGGCGAGATGGGCTTCGATGTGATGCACTACAACCTCCACAAGACCTTCAGCACCCCCCACGGCGGTGGAGGCCCGGGGGCGGGCCCCATCGGGGCCAACGAGCGGCTGGCCCCCTACCTCCCCGGGCCCATCGTGGCCATCGACCGGGAGCGGACGGTGCGTCCGGACGAGCCGTTCTACACGTTCGTGTGGCCGGAGCGGAGCATTGGGCGGGTGCGGGCCTTCCACGGCCACTTCGGGGTCTTCGTCCGGGCCTACACCTACATCCGGATGCACGGCCCGCGGCTGCGCGAGGTGTCCGAGGCGGCGGTCCTGAACGCCAACTATCTGCTGGCGTTGCTGCGGGACCTCTACCCGGTGCCCTATGACCGCCTCTGCAAGCACGAGTTTGTGATCATGGGGAAGGTGCCCGGCACGCCTGTCCGAGCGCTGGACATCTCGAAGCGGCTGATGGACTACGGCTTCCATCCCCCGACGAACTACTTTCCTCTGATTGTGCCGGAGGCCTTGATGATCGAGCCCACGGAGACCGAGAGCAAGGCGACCCTGGACGCCTTCGCCGAGGCGATGCGGCGGATCGCCGAGGAGGCACGGCAGGACCCCCAACGGTTGCAGCAGGCGCCCCACACGACCCCGGTCCGGCGGCTGGACGAGGCGCGGGCCGCCCGGGCGTTGGTCTTGCGCTACATCCCGGCCTCCGAGCACCGTCCCGCCCTCGCTCAAGCATGATGCCATCGGAAGCGAATGGCCAGGGACGTCTTCTCGCCTGAAGTGGGTTTCACCGGATCTGGCAGGGATGCGCGATGGATTCACGAAACGAGCGGGGCTCCAGGGGGTGGTGGGGACTGCTGGTTTTTTTGGCTGTAGCCTTTGGGCTTTCATGGCCGGTCCAGATCGCCCTGGCCCTTGGCACATCCGCCTGGGGATCCGCGATCGGCCCGGTGTCTTTGTTCGTGGCTGCCTTCGCGCTGATGTGGCCGCCGGCCATCGGCGCCTACCTTGCTCGACGAGTGGAGCGCTCCGGCTTCGAGGATGCGGGTCTACGCTGGCCGCCCGGGCCTTACATCCTGATCGCTTGGTTCGGGCCGGCCGGGCTCACCTTCCTCTCCACCATGGTCGGCCTCGCGGTCTATCCGCTGGACGTCGAGCTGAGCACCTTCCGCGCGCTTCTCGCTCGAGCCGGCCAACCGTTGCCGGTGTCAGCTGAGATGTTGCTGCTGGCCCAGGTGGCGGCCGCCCTCACGGTGGCTGTGCCCTTGAACAGCCTCTTCGCCTTCGGGGAGGAGTTCGGCTGGCGGGGCTACCTGCTCCCGAGGTTGATGGCCCGGTTCGGGTCCTGGCCCGGGCTATGGATGCATGGGGCGATCTGGGGCCTCTGGCATGCCCCGCTCGTTGTTCTGGCCAGCTACAACTATCCGGGGCATCCGGTGCCGAACGGGCTGGGAGCTCTCGAGTTCACGGTGTTCTGTGTCCTGCTCGGGGCGGCCTTCGCCTGGCTGCGGCTCGCATCGGGTAGCATCCTCCCGCCCACCATTGCCCATGGGGCTTTGAACGCCATCGGCGGGCTGCCCCTGCTGCTGCTGCGGGGAGCCGATGCAGCCGTGGCCGGCCCGCTCTGGAGCCCAGTCGGCTGGGGGGTCCTGGGCCTGGCTGTTGTCCTTCTGTTCGCGATCCGCCATCCGATCCCTTGAGCGCTTCCTGCCGGAGCAGGGGGGAGCGGGGCCTCTGCCCCGAGGGGATGAGATGTTGACAACCGGGGGGAGCCTAGATATATTGAAAGATGCTCCTCGGTCCGGGCCGGCCGATCCGGGGTGAGCGGGGTGTGGGGTCGGCATCTTGACAAACGCCCGGGGCCGTGTTATAAATAAAGTGCGCTCTGTCCCCTGGCAAACGCGGGGAGGAGTGGCCGATAAGGGTTCGCCTCCGCGGCGGGGGATGGATGGGCGGTGTAAGATGGGTGGTTCGCACCTTAACAACTGAATTGTGGCAGGAAGTTCGAGGGCGTCCGGCGGAAGTCTTGCGGTCGGACCTTCCGCCCCGGGAGGTCAACCTCCTGGGGTTGAATGAGCCGACGGAGAGTTTGATCCTGGCTCAGGGTGAACGCTGGCGGCGTGCCTAACACATGCAAGTCGAGCGGGGAGGGGGTAGGCGCAAGCCGAGCCCTCCTAGCGGCGAACGGGTGAGTAACACGTGGGTGACCTGCCCCGGCGTGGGGGATAACCCTCCGAAAGGGGGGCTAATACCGCATACGCTCGGCGGGGACGGCCCGTCGAGGAAAGGCCCGGGGAGGAGACGAACCGGGTCGCGCCGGGAGGGGCCCGCGGCCCATCAGGTAGTTGGTGGGGTAATGGCCCACCAAGCCGATGACGGGTAGCCGGCCTGAGAGGGTGACCGGCCACACGGGCACTGAGACACGGGCCCGACTCCTACGGGAGGCAGCAGTGGGGAATCTTGGGCAATGGGCGAAAGCCTGACCCAGCGACGCCGCGTGCGGGAGGAAGCCCTTCGGGGTGTAAACCGCTTTTGCCGGGGACGAGAAAGGACGGTACCCGGCGAATAAGGCCCGGCCAACTACGTGCCAGCAGCCGCGGTAATACGTAGGGGCCGAGCGTTACCCGGATTTACTGGGCGTAAAGCGCGCGTAGGCGGGGCTCTAAGTCGGGCGTGAAAGCCCCGGGCTCAACTCGGGGAGGCCGCTCGATACTGGAGCCCTTGAGGGCGGGAGAGGGTGGTGGAATTCCCGGTGTAGCGGTGAAATGCGTAGATATCGGGAGGAACACCAGTGGGGAAGCCGGCCACCTGGCCCGTCCCTGACGCTGAG
>JBEPYX010000173.1:0-4701 GCA_041641155.1 Thermoflexus sp. | reverse complement strand
CGTCGCCCCCGTATTCCTGGGGAACCAGACCCAGCTCCGCCAGCTGGCTCATCACCCGCTCGATGTTGGCGGTGGGCTTATCGATCTTGTTGAGGGCGACGATCACCGGCAGGCGGGCGGCCCGGGCGTGGGCCAGGGCCTCGCGGGTCTGGGGCATCACCCCGTCGTCCGCCGCCACGACCAGGACGGCGATATCGGTGACCTGAGCCCCTCGAGCTCGCATCTGGGTGAAGGCCTCATGGCCCGGGGTGTCCAGGAAGGTGATCTTGCGCCCGTTGTATTCCACTTGATAGGCGCCGATCCGCTGGGTGATCTGCCCCACCTCCTGGGCCGCCACGTTGGTGCGGCGGATGGCGTCGAGGAGCGTAGTCTTCCCGTGATCCACGTGGCCGAGGACCACCACCACCGGCGGCCGTGGCTTCAGCTTGGAGGGATCCTCCCCTGCGTAGAGGCGCTCCCAGAGCAACGAAGGGCCCTCCTCCTCCGCGGCCTCCGGCGGCCGCTGCTCCCGGGGCTCGAAGCCGAACTCATGGGCCACCAGGGCGGCCGTCTCGTAGTCGATGCGCTGGTTGATGCTGGCCATGATCCCGTTATGCATCAACACCTTGATCACATCGATCGGGCTTACCGACATGAGGGCGGCCAGCTCGCGCACCGTGATGCTCGCCGGGATCTCGATCTCCTTGCGTCCGTTCTGCCGCATCCTCCACCTCCCCCAAGGATGTCAGGACCATCGGGGGCCTTACCTCCGCTGGTCTCCCAGCAGAAAAACCGGCACGGTAGCCCCCGCCGACCGTGCCGGCATCGCGTCGCGGATTTCCCAGCGGGCCCGCGGGCGCGGGCCCGGCGGCTCGTGGCGCGATCTCCTCAGGGCGGCATTACGCCGCCTCCTCCGGCAAGGTCGAGGCATAGGCCACCAGCGCCATCCGGTCCTCCTCCCGCAGCGCCTCGATCCGTAAGGCGTGCTCCAGGCGTCCGTCCTTCAAGGCCCGCTCCCAGCACGAACGGCGCGGATGGAGGTAGGCCCCCCGGCCGGATTTCTTCCCGGTCGGATCGATCTCCACTCGGCCTTCCGGCGTGCGGACGATGCGGATCATCTCCCGCTTCGCCTGCACTTGCCGGCAGCCGACGCACGTGCGCTGAGGGATATGCTTCCGAACCATACCGTCGCCTCACTCCTCCAGCCAATCCCGCACGCGCCCGCCGCGCATGCGCCGCAGCCAGGTCTCGTCCTCGTAGTCGATCTCATAGCGGACCCGCCGGCGCTCCTTGCCCTTCCCCGCCTTCTTGCGCCGCCGGAGCTCCTCCTCTTCTTCTTCCTCATCCTCCTCTTCATCCTCCACTTCCATTTCATCCTCCACTTCCATTTCCATTGCCACCGGCTCCGGCTCCACGGCCGCGGGCTCAGGCATCGCGAGGGCAGGCTCCACAGCCTCCTGAGCGGGCTCTGGGATGGGGACCCCCTCTGGGGCGGCCGACGCGGCTGCCTCCCCATCCGCCTCGGAAGCCACCGAGGCCGGCTCGAGGGCCGAGGCTTCCATCTCGGCCGGGGCCGGCTCCGCCTCGGCGGGAACGGGCTCCGGCTCGGCCACCTCCGCCTCCACCGCCTCGACGGTCTCCGGCACCTCCAGGCGCGCCTTCTGGGCTTTGCGGCGGGCCCGCTCGGCCTCCCGCCGCGCCATGAACGCCTGATAGGCCGCCTCCAAGAAAGCCCGGGCGTCCCGCAGCTCCTCCGCGCTCCAAGGCAGCCCCGGCTGGGCCTTGTGACGGGCCAGCGCCTCCCGCATTGCCGGGATCAGGCGGGCTGCTTCCCCCATCCGCTCCTGAAGCTCGGGATCCTCCACCCGCGGGAGCCACTGCTCCAGGGCCTCCGTCAGGCTGTGGATGTCGATCCGCCACCCCGTCAGGCGCGCCGCCAGCCGGGCGTTCAGGCCCTCCCGCCCGATCGCCAGGGAGAGCTGGTCGTCGGGCACCACCACCTGGGCCGTCCGCTCCGAGCGCTTCTCCTCGAACAGGTGCACGGTGAGCACCCGGGCCGGGCTCAGGGCCTTGGCGATGAAGACCGCGGGGTCCGGATGCCACTCGATCACATCGATCCTCTCGCCTCCCAGCTCGTGGACCAGGTTCTGGATCCGCATGCCGCGCTGGCCAATGCAGGCCCCCACCGCGTCGATGTTGGGCTGGGTGGCGGCCACAGCCACCTTGGTGCGCTGGCCCGGCTCCCGGGCGATGGCTTTGATCTCCACCAGGCCGTTATAGATCTCCGGCACCTCGGTCTCCAGCAGGCGCCGGATCAGGTTCTTGTGCGTCCGGGAGAGGATGAGCTGCGGCCCCCGGGGCGTCTGCCGCACCTCCGCCAGGTAAGCCCGGATCCGCTGATGGGGTTGGAGCCGCTCCCCCGGCACCATCTGGTTGCGGGGCAGGATCGCCTCAGCCCGCCCTTGGGCGAGCAACACCGTCGCCCCCTGCGGGGTGACGGCCTGGACCACCCCGTGGACGATCTCCCCCTCCTGTTCGGAGAAGTAGCGGTAGAGGTAGTCCCGCTCGGCCTCCCGGATGCGCTGCAGGATGATCTGCCGCACGTTCTGCGCGGCGATCCGCTGGGCGAAGTTCGCCGGCGTGACATCCACGCGGACGGTCTCCCCGACCCGGACGTCCGGGCGGATGCGGCGGGCTTCCTCCAGGGAGATCTCATGACGAGGGTCCTCCACCGTCTCCACCACTGTCTTCTGGAGGAAGACCCGGATCTGACCGGTCTCCAGGTTGATGTCCACATCCACGGCCTGGGCGTTCCCTACATCCGCCATGCGGCGGAACACTGTGGCCAGCGCCCCCTTGAGAACCTCCAGGACCACCTCGCGGGGGAGGTTCCGGTCGGCTGCAATCTGATTCACCGCCAGCAGGAGCTCGCTCTTCGCCATTCGATCGCTCCCGATCTGATAGATCCTAATCGAATCCACACCGGTTGGGCCAGGCCCTTCCCATTTTCAGGGCCCAGGAACAACACAGGGGCGCTGCGATGCGCCCCTGGCTGGACTCCACGCGATGCAAGGCGTCGAATGAGGACGCCCCTGGGAGCTCGATTTCTGTTTTTCATTTTAAATGATAAGGTGGCGGAACGTCAAGATCCCTCCTGCAGCGCTCGCGGGGGGTGGGGTTCCGCACCAGCCTTCGGCGCCCTCCAGCAACCCCAACGGGCCGATGTAGCCCAGGGCCTGCTCCGGGGCTTCGGGGGCCCGGACCCCGTCGGCCGCGTCCCAGAAACACGAGGCGCGTTCGATCTCATACACCACACTTATTATAGCGTCCAGACCTATCAGAAACTCATTGACAGCGGGGCGGTGCCTATCCCCATCCTCACCGAAGGGGTGACGGCCAAATTCCAACATCCCCTCTTCAACGATATGATGGCCGTCATTAACCAGGCCCCGTTCATCCTGAACTACCTAGACCACCAGCCCCGGCCGCCGTTGAACACAGAAGTGAATGAGCAGGTAGAGAAGGTGTTCGCCGGGCAGGCTAAGGGCCGCGATCAGGAGGATCCTGAGATCCAGGGCCTGCTGGCCGAGATCCACGCCGACGACGGCGCCACCCATTCGTTCAAAGGCCCTTACACACCCGACAAGGCGCGAGCGCTCAAAGCATATCCACCGCCGCGCCCTCGGCCAGCTCGGCTGGCCCTACGAAGGGCTTGACCAGTTACTTAGGGAGTTGCTAATGGGCATGCGATCAGCTCCTATACCCATGGGAGGCGACGATGGTGACTATCCGCATGGACGAAACCGCTTTCCTCGGCCTTCCGTGCCTCTCCCTCGACAACGGCGCGATCCGGATCCTGATCCCGCGCTCGGTGGGGCCGCGGGTGCTGGCCCTGTTCGTGGGGGGACACAATTTGTTCGCCGAGGTCCCCGACCGGACGCTGGAATGCCCGGGCCGCGGGGTGTTCCGATTGTGGGGCGGCCACCGTTTGTGGCATGCTCCGGAGATCCCCCAGCGCACCTATCTGCCCGATGACGCCCCCGTGCACATCACCCCGCGCCCCGACGGCGTGGCCGTCGCCGCCCCCATCGAGGAAGCGACCCGCCTGCAGAAGATCCTCGTGCTGCGGTTCCCAGGCCCCGAACCCCGGCTGGTCGTGGACCACATCTTGGTCAATCACAACCTGTGGGCCGTCGAATGCGCCCCATGGGCCATCACCCAGCTCCGGCCGGGAGGCTTCGCCATCCTGCCCCAGCCGACCGATCCGGTGGACCCCGCCGGGGTATGGCCGAACCGGCGGATCGCCCTCTGGCCGTATACCGATGTGAACAGTCCCTTCATCCGATGGGGCAACCGGTATCTCTTCGTGCACGCGGCCATGCCGGAGGGCCGGCTCAAGCTGGGCTTCCCCAATCGGCGCGGATGGCTGGCTTACTTCTATAACGGCTTCGTGTTCGTCAAACACGCCCCCTACGATCCGGGGGCGGACTATTACGACGAGGGCAGCTCCAGCGAGTGCTTCTGTTCGCCGGACTTCCTGGAGCTGGAGACCCTGGGCCCTCGGATGGCGATCCCGCCCGGCGGACAGGTTAGGCACCGCGAGGTATGGTCTGTTTGGGGGCCGGTCTCGGAGCACCCTGACGAAGACCGGGTGGACGAATGGGTTCAAGCCTGGCGGCTGGAGGGAGGCGATGTCGGTCTTTCAGATCGGAAGAGCGTCGT
>JBEPYX010000172.1:418-4713 GCA_041641155.1 Thermoflexus sp. | reverse complement strand
GGATCGTATCCACGCTGGCCGGATGGGCCAGCACCTTGTTCTCCGAGGCCAGGGCCGCCGCCGTATACTGCACCAGCATGAACCCGGAATGCAAGCCCGGCTCCAGGGCCAGGAAGGGTGGGTAACGCCCCTCGTTCGCCCCGGGATCCAGCAGCCGGTTCAGGCGCCGCTCGGAGATGTTGGCCAGCTCCGCCAGCCCGATGGCCAGGTAATCCATGGCCAGGGCGATCAGCTCCCCGTGGAAATTCCCGCCAGAAAGCACCACGGGCTCCTCCTCCCCCTCCTCCCAGAAGATCAACGGGTTGTCCGTCGCGCTGTTCAGCTCGATCTCCAGGGCCCACCGCGCGTAGGCCACGACATCCCGCACCGCCCCGTGCACCTGGGGCATACAGCGCAAGGAGTAGGCGTCCTGGACCCGCGAGGGGTGATGCGGATCGCTCAACAGCTCGCTTCCCTCCACCAGACGCCGGAGGAAGGCCGCGCAGTCCATCTGGCGAGGGTGCGGGCGGACCCGGTGCAGCCGCTCATCGAAAGGGAGCGCCGATCCCTCCAGGGCCTCCAGGGTCATCGCCCCCACGATGTCCGCGGTCTGCACCAGGACCTCCGCGTCATACGTCACCAGCGCCCCCAGCCCAGCCATGAAAGCGGTCCCGTTGATGAGGGCCAACCCCTCCTTGGCCGCCAGGCGGATCGGCTGCAGCCCGACGGCGGCCAGCGCCTCGGCCCCCGGCATCCGCCGGCCATCCACCACCGCCTCCCCCCGCCCGATCATCGGCAGCGCCATGTGGGCCAGCGGGGCTAAATCCCCGCTCGCCCCCAGGGAGCCCTGGGCCGGGATCACCGGGTGGACCCCTCGGTTCAGCATCTCCACCAGCAGCTGCAGGACCTCCGGGCGCACGCCGGAGCATCCACGGGCCAGGGTGTTCAACCGGGCCACCATCATCGCCCGGACCTGCTCCTCGGACAGCGCGGGGCCCACCCCGGCCGCATGGCTTTGCACCAGGTTGTGCTGCAGGAGGGAGGCTTGCTCGGGCGAGATCCGGATGTTCCGGAGATGACCGAACCCGGTGGTCACACCGTAGATCACGGCCCCCCGGGCGAGCAGCCGCTCGACGGCCTCCCGGCTACGCCGGACCCGCGCCCAGGCAGCGGGGGCGAGGGTCACAAGGCGCCGCTCCCGGGCCACCGCGACCACATCCTCCAGGGTCAGATGCTCGCCGTCCAGTTCCACGACCGACATAGGTCCCTCCCGCCTCCGAATTACCGATCGAGCCGGCCCCTTCCAGAGGGGCAACCGCCTCCCATTATCGTCCTTCCTTCGGCCATCCGATGCGCAGAGGGAAGCGAACGCCAAGGGGAAACCCGGAAGGCCCTCCCCCTTCGTGCTCACTTCCCCTCGCCTTTGGCTCCAGTGGTATAATCAAGAGACAAAGCGGATGGCGTCGGTGGATCGCCGAGGGGAGGACCCAATGATTGAGGTGGTGATTGATAGCATCCGCGCCAGCCTGATGTCCCAGCACCGGGTGATCATTCTGCGGGAACGCGAGAGCGACCGCTACCTCCCGATCTGGATCGGCCCCTATGAGGCGGAGGCCATCAACATCGAACTGCAGCAGATCGAGGTGGCTCGCCCGCTGACCCACGATCTGCTCAAGAACGTGATCACCGAGATGGGAGGGACGGTCCTCTACGTCGTGGTCAACGACCTCCGCAACGACACCTTCTACGCCCGCATCGTGATCCAGATGGACTCCCGGCGCCTGGAGATTGACTCCCGGCCCAGCGACGCCATCGCCCTCGCGGTCCGGGCCAGGGTTCCCATCTATGTGGATGAGGATGTGATGGAGCGGGCCGGGGTCAACCCGCGGGAGGAGGAGATCGAAACCGAGGGCATCGAAAGCCCGGAGGAGAAACTCGAGGAATCCCCCTTCCGCGATCTCATCGAGTCCCTCGATCTGGACGACCTGGGGGAGGGCGGCGAGGAATAGGCGAGGCATCCAGGGACCCGGATCCCCCGAGGCCGTCCGGGGGCGCTGCGAGGGGGCGCGCGGGCCCGCGATGCGCCCCCTCGGATTCCCTCGCGCGCCGCCGTCCCCTCGGAGCCAACAGCAGCCCCCGACGCCCAGATCCTCCGGGAGGCCGGTTCTGGCCCCTCCCCCGTCCCTCTCCCCGCCGCGCTCCGTCCGCCGCCTTCCGGAGGGAGGCCTCCTCCCGGCTCCGGCCGGAGCCGCCAACCGTCCCTTGCTGCGCGAATGGATAAAGTAGAGCGAGGAGGCGTGGTGGAATGACGGATGTGGAGATGGCCGAACGAGTGCCCCTAGCGCCCCACAACCTGGAGGCCGAAGAGGCCGTCCTGGGGGCTGTCCTCTTGGATCCGGAGTTGATGCATACCCTGGCCACGATGCTGCGGCCGGACGATTTCTTCCTGGAGAAGCACCGATGGATCTGGGAGGCGTACCTGGCGCTGCACGACCGCCGCGAGGCCATCGACCCGGTGACGGTGGCCGATGAACTGGAGCGCCAGGGACGCCTCCAGGAGGTCGGGGGGCGGGGCTTTCTGATCGGACTGGCCGCGCGCGTCCCCACCACGGTGCATGCGATGGATTACGCCCGCCTGGTGGAGCGGGATTCCATCCGCCGGCGCCTACTGGAGGCCGCCACCCAGATCGCCCGCATGGCCTACGAGGACGCTGACGGCGACGTGGATGAACTACTGGATCGCGCGGAGGGGGCCCTCTTCGCCGTCGCCCAGCGCCGCCTCATCCGGGACGTTCAATCCATCCGCGACCTCCTGCGGACCTATTACGAGCACATCGAATATCTCTACGAGCACCGAGGGGAGCCTCTGGGGATCCCGACGGGGTTCCGGGATCTGGATCGCCTGCTGGGGGGGTTGCAGCGCTCGGATCTGGTGATCGTGGCCGCCCGGCCCGGCGTGGGGAAAACCTCCCTGTTGCTCTCCTTCGCCCTGAACGCCGCCAAACGCTACCGCCAGCGGGTCGCCATCTTCTCCCTCGAGATGTCCGCCGAACAGGTGGTCCACCGCCTGGTGGCTCAGGAGACCGGGATCGAAGGCCAGCGCCTCCGATTGGGGGAACTGCGGGAGGATGAGTGGCCCCGCTTCGTGCACGCGGTGAGCACGCTGTCCGAGTTGCCGATCTGGATTGACGACACGCCGGCGATCTCCGCGCTGCAGCTGCGGGCCAAAGCGCGCCGCCTATATGCAGAGCATGGGCTGGACCTCCTCATCGTGGATTACCTGCAACTGATGACCGCCGACATCCGGGCGGAGAACCGGGTGCAGGAGATCTCCTACATCTCCCGCGCCCTCAAGAGCCTGGCCCGGGAACTCAACATCCCGGTGCTCGCCGCCTCCCAACTCTCCCGCGCCGTCGAGCAGCGCCACGACAAGCGGCCCATCCTGGCGGACCTTCGGGAGAGCGGCAGCATCGAGCAAGATTCGGACGTCGTGATCTTTATTTATCGGGACGAGATCTACAATCCGGACACGGATCGCAAGAACATCGCGGAGATCATTGTGGCCAAGCATCGCAACGGCCCGATCGGGACCGTGGAGTTGTACTTCCGGCCCTCCCAGGCTCAGTTCATTGAACTCCACAAGCAGGAGATCCGGCTGTGAAGGGACGAGGCGGGGTGGAGACGTTCGCCGGCTTCCCCTCCGGCAAAACCCGAACGGTGCCGATCCCGGAGGCCTTCTTCACGGAGCTGCTCCCGCGGATCGTTCACCCCGGGGAGCTGCGGGTGACCCTGGTTTGCTTCCACCACCTGGCCCGCCGGAGCGGCCCCCTGCGCTACGTCCGCCGCTCCGAATTGGAGGCCGACCCCGCCCTCACCGCGACCCTCTCTCCCGCCGAGATCCGGGAGGGCTTGAACCGGGCCGTCGCCCGAGGGACCCTTCTGCGAGTCCGCCTGGAGGAAGATGGGCGGACGGACGATCTATACTTCCTCAACACCCCGCGCGGACGGGCGGCTTACGAAGCGATCCGGCGCGGCGCCCGCCCCGCCAGCCTGGATGTGGGGGAGTCGGCCGTGCTGGCGGCGGAGCGCCCCAACCTCTTCGCCCTCTACGAGCAGAACATCGGGCTGCTCACCCCCCTGATCGCCCAGGAGCTGGAGGAGGCAGCCCGGACCTACCCAGCGGAATGGATCGAGGAGGCCATCCGGATCGCCGTCTCCCGCAACGTCCGCCGCTGGTCTTACGTGCGTCGGATCCTGGAACGCTGGGCGGCCGAGGGCCGGAAGGCAGGAGGAAGGGATGAAACACATCGGCGACG
>JBEPYX010000172.1:0-408 GCA_041641155.1 Thermoflexus sp. | reverse complement strand
CTTGAACCGGGCCGTCGCCCGAGGGACCCTTCTGCGAGTCCGCCTGGAGGAAGATGGGCGGACGGACGATCTATACTTCCTCAACACCCCGCGCGGGCGGGCGGCTTACGAAGCGATCCGGCGCGGCGCCCGCCCCGCCAGCCTGGATGTGGGGGAGTCGGCCGTGCTGGCGGCGGAGCGCCCCAACCTCTTCGCCCTCTACGAGCAGAACATCGGGCTGCTCACCCCCCTGATCGCCCAGGAGCTGGAGGAGGCAGCCCGGACCTACCCAGCGGAATGGATCGAGGAGGCCATCCGGATCGCCGTCTCCCGCAACGTCCGCCGCTGGTCTTACGTGCGTCGGATCCTGGAACGCTGGGCGGCCGAGGGCCGGAAGGCAGGAGGAAGGGATGAAACACATCGGCGACG
>JBEPYX010000171.1:0-4721 GCA_041641155.1 Thermoflexus sp. | reverse complement strand
CCTCCCCGTCGCCGAACCAGATCGCCTACCAGAACCTGCTCCGGGAGAAGATCGAGGAGATTCTCTCCACCCTGAGCCCCCGCGAGGCCCGCATCCTGCGGTTGCGCTTCGGCCTGGTCAACGGGCGTTGCTACACCCTGGAGGAGGTGGGGAAGAAATTCGGGCTGACGCGGGAGCGGATTCGGCAGATCGAGGGGCGCGCCCTGCGCCGGCTGCGTCATCCCCGCCGGAGCCGCCAGCTGCGCGAGTTCCTCACGTAAACGGATGCTTCGGGGACGAACTCGATGGGGGCGGGGCCGCGCGGCCCCGCCCCCATAGGTTTCCGGCGCGGGAAGGGACGGGGCCGGGTCGTTCCCCCAGAAACAGGAGGCCGCTTCTCGACGGGGTCGAGGCGGCCTCCTGCGGCGGGCCGTCGCGATCAACGCTCAGCGGAGGTGATGCGACGGCCCGCCTCCTGCTGCTTGACTCCACGTTTTCCGTCCATGTCGCATCACCTCCTTTCTGTGGGATGGCGCACCCGGGAGCGCAGCCCCTCCCGTTCGGAAGGGATCCGCGCGGAATACCCTGATCATGCCTGGAACCCGCCTTCCTGTCAACCCTCGGGAGCCCGCGGGGAGGGGAAACAGCGTTACCAGGGATAGCGAGGGCTGGGCATTGCTTGGATCCGGCGTTGGCCCAGCGGCCGCCCGATCCTTTTGCCGCATGCTATGCTCTCGGAGCCGCCGAAGGTTCCGACGGCGGAATAGCCTTCAGCCTTCGTCCCTTGCGGATCCCCCAGCCGATGAGCACCCCCACCGGGGCCAGAACGAGGGCCACAAATCCCGTCAGCACCATCTGCAAAAGGTCCAAGTAGTACTTAAACCCCAGTTTCAGGTCTGGGATCGCCCAAGGCAAACGGATATCGTAGAGCCAGTAGAAGAAGTCCACCTGGAGGAGCAGGAAATACCCCACGAAGAAGGAGAACGTGGTCATCCGCTCCAGGGTCTGCAACGGGGGGTTCTTCCAGGAGATCAGCGCCAGAATCAGCCCCGCCCCAACGACCGAAAGGGCCGCGTCCAGCAGGCGCTCATTGAAGAAGGCCTCAATCTGCGCTTCGGAGTTGAAGGCCGATAGCGACCAGTGATACCCGCGCCCGAAGAAGAGGGCGTTGTAGAAAACGAAATAGAGCAGGCTGAAGGCCAGCGGCAACAGGATCTGGCGTTTTCGGCCGCGGAATATCAAGAGATAGAGAAGCGGAAGGAGAGCGATCCCCAGGGCGATGGGCAGCCGTCCCAACCGTTCCCGCCAGAACCGCCCGTTCCGCGCCGCCTGCGCCCGGGCGGTCAGTTCGTCCCAGAAGCGCGCCAGAGCCCCTTCCTCCCCCCGGGCGATCCGCTCCCGGTGGGCCTTGAAGACCTCTCCGGCGAACGGTTTGACCCCCAGCACCTGCGCGTAGGCGTCGTAGAACCCGACCAATTGCAGGGCGGCGTTCAGCCCGATCCGGCCCTTGGTTTCGGCGGGGGCGTCCAGCGCCTCCATCAGCGGACGGCCCTGGGCATGCACAGGGATGGGAAGACCCAGCAGGGCTGCGATGGTGGGAGCGATATCCGCCTGCAGTCGCTCGGGGTAGGTCCCCTGGCGAATTCCCTTCCCCACCATCACCAGGGGGACATGGAGGACCTCCGGTTCCCATCCGCCGTGCCCGCCGGCGTTCACGTGCCCGTGGTCGGAGGTGACGATCAGAACATCCCGTTCCCAATCCAGCCGTTCGGCCAGGCGAGCGATATAATCGTCCACCCGCCGGACCTCGTCCCGGTACGGGGTACTGATGCCGCCAAATTGGTGGGCCAGTTCGTCCGTGCCGCCAAAGTAAATGAGGATCAGGCCCTCGCGGTGCTCCTGCAACACGAGCGTCGATTGCCGAAAACTCTCGGCATCCATCTCGGCCCACCTCTCCGGTGGCGCGCTCTCATCCTCCGGTCCTTTCACCGCGATGAAGTCGGTGAGGTGAGGGCCGTAGAGTTTCTCCCACCCCTCTCCTCCGACCACCACGGCCGGCATCCTGGCCTCCTTGGCCCTTCGGAAGATCGTGTCCGTCCGGACCGGGCCTTCGTACCAGTTCGTGGTCACCCCGCTGATCTCCTGCCACGCCCCTGACACGATGACCGTCCAGGACGGGTAAGACAGGGACGGCTGCCCGACCCGGAGGGAGAAATCCGCACCGCGCTGGCGGAGTCCGTTCAAGGCAGCCATCTCACGGGACGCGTCCAGCCGCAGGCCGTCCACTACGACCAGGACGACCCGTCGGGCCAGCGGCTCGGCCGCGCTCCCCGGGGGCAGGTGGGTCAGGTAAGGCGTCCTGTACTCCACCACCGAGTCCCACCCCATAACGGCCAGTTTCTGGGCCAGATATCCGAGCCCGGCCAGGATGATCAGGACCAGAACGCACAGGGCGATTTTCCCAATGCGGGCCATGGTTCACCTCCTGAGGGGCAGGGAGATGCGGCAGCGCCTCCCCGGCATAGTCGCGGATGGCCAGGGCCGCTTGGACGTTTTGTTCCACGATGAGAAGGGTGATCCCTTCTTCCCGCAGGCGGCGGAGGCTCTCAAAAAGGTGCAACACCAGGATGAGGGCCCGCCCTAAAGAGGGTTCGTCAATCATCAGCACTGTTGGGGCGCCCATCAGACCACGGGCCACGGCCAGCATCTGTTGTTCGCCGCCGCTCGAGGTGAATAGTTGGCGGCCTTCCGGGACGAGAATCAGCCCCTGTTCCGCTCGGGCATGCGGGGGAAGTCGGCTCACGTCCTCACCCTCAAAGATGACCCGCCCCTGCCGAGGCTTGAGCAACCCCACTCCGGTACGGAGCAGGGTGGTCTTTCTCGCGCCGTTTGCCCCGACCAGGGCGGTCATCGCCCGTTCCGCCAGGCGGAGCGTCACCCCTCAGAGGATTCGGATGTCGCCGTAGGTGGAGGTGACATCTTGAAACTCTAAGATAGCTCTCGGAATCCCTCACATGGCGGTTTGGAGCAGCCGTTCGGCCAGGCGCGGATCGCCCAGGTAAGCTTGCTGGACGCGCGGGTGGTTGGCAATATCCTGGGGCGTACCCTCGGCGATTAACTGCCCGGAGTCCAGGACGATGATTCGCCCCGAGATGTTCATGATCGCCTGCATCACATGCTCAATCATCAAGATGGTGACTCCCTGCTCTCGGATGCGCCGGATGATCTCCTAGCGTCGTTCGAGCCGATCGGTCCCAAAATCTCCCCTTCGGCGAGGCCAAAACTCACGCGTTGCAGGGTCTGTAAGCCTCGGTCCTTACCCCACCATCTGTTAGTAATTTGAAAAGCCTTGTCAACCCTCTCAGCGGCCTTGCGGGCGGCCATACAGCCACCAGAACCGATCGGGCGGGAAGACCGCCCGCAGGGGCTCCTCCCACAGGAACGGCCCTGGCCGCCAGTGGCGGCGCAGGGCCTGATCCAGCGTCCGAATCCGGTTCCGGACGTCCTCCACCTCCATCCCGAGCCGCTCGGCCTCCTCCAGCAGCAGCTCGATCTTCAGCCGGATGGGGACCTGGGCCGGGTAGCTCGGGGCAACCTCCTCGGGGCGCTGTTCGTAATCCTCTAGATACCAGGCCCATGTGTCCAGGCGGCTGTTCAACTCCCGCTCCAGTTTCCGCTGATAATGGGCACGATGGCGCTCCCGTACACGGTCCAGCTGCGCCTTCAGGGCCTCCACTTCCTTCCGCGCGGGGGGCGGGAGCGCATCGCGAAGCGCCTCCAGCCGCCGCAGGCTCTCCAGTAGGCCCCCTAGGCTGAAGGCCGGGAAGGTGACGGAGAAGGGACGGAGCGGCCAATAGACCAGATCCGAGGCCAGGTAATCCTCCATCACGGCCATCCCTTCCCGGGCGAACGCGAGTTCGTCCTCGGGCTTCATCGGCCGCCTCTCCTTAGGGCGTGCGTTTCGAGGGCTTCGGCCAGCTCAAGCTCCCAGCCCCGGGCGGGTGCCCGCTTCCGGAGCCGGAGCCTGGCGGATCGCCCGGATCAACTGCGGGAGCAACGCCTCCAGATCCTGGGACGTGTCCACCTCCAGGTAGGGCCGGGCGATCGGCTCCATCTGACGCCGCATGCGCTCGTAGACGGGCCACGTGGCCTCGCTGGCGTCCTCCGGATCCCGCCGCCGGCCCCGCCCCTCCAGGCGATCCCGGACCACCTCGGGGGGAGCGGTGACGAGGAGGATGACCAGGGGGACGCGCAGACGATCCGCGATCTGGTAGATCAGGGCGCGGTGGGCTTCGAGGAGGTTGGTGGCGTCGAAGATGACGGAGGAGCCCTGTCGCAGGAGGTGTTCGATCATCGCCCGGCAGACCTGATGGACCCGCCGGCTTTCGTTCAGCGTGTGCCGGGGCCACTGGAAGAGGACCCGACGCACCCGATCCGACTCCACGATCGGCGCCGGGAGGAGGGCCGCCAGGCGCCGGGCCAGGGTGGACTTCCCTGTTCCCGGCAGGCCCACCATCAGGATCAACCGCGGGTGCGGGGTGGGGATCGGACGGATGTCCAGGGCCTGGGCGACCCGTTGGGCCAGCGCCTCTGCTTCCCCCCGGGGGAGGGGAAAAGGGGAGGGGGGGCCCGCTCCTCCCTCCCGCCGCGGCCCGGCCAGGCCCTCCCGGACGCGCGGTTCCGTCTCCGGGTGCACCCGATCTTCCATCCCGATGGAATCCCCGTTGCAGGTGAAAGGGCCG
>JBEPYX010000170.1:0-4751 GCA_041641155.1 Thermoflexus sp. | reverse complement strand
ATTCCACATAGCGCCGCTGGCCTTCGGCGTAGAGGGTGTCGAAGGCCAGGCTGGACTTCCCGGAGCCGGAGAGGCCGGTGATGACCACCAGGCGCTCCCGAGGGATCTCCACCGTGATGTTCTTCAGATTGTGCTCGCGGGCGCCACGGACGACGATCTTCCCCTTCGCCATGATCCCGCTGCCGCCTTCGCCGAAGTACACCAGTTTTCAGCATAGCACGCCCTGGGCTTCCGTTCAATGCGAGGGGGGATGTGAAGCGATAAGGGCCGCCCTTGGAGGGCGGCCCTCGCAAGGCATCGCCTTCAGCGCGTTCCGAGGCCTCCCCGCCCGAGCCGCCGCAGCGGCGCGCCGGGAGATGTGGGGATGTGTGCTCTGAAGATGAGCAGCTTATCGCGGCTCCGGCTGTCCCACCAGGGCGCGGACGACCTCCAGGGCCGCGTCATAGTTCGGGTGCTGGGTGATCTCGGGGACGTATTCCGCATAGCGGATGATCCCATCCCGATCCAACACGAAGACCGCCCGCTGCTCGAGCCGCAGCTCCTTCACGTAAGTGCCGTAAGCGCGGCCGAAGGCCATCTCCCGATGATCCGAGGCCAGGATCACATGCTGGGCGTTGGCCTCGGCGGCCCAGCGCCGCTGGGCGAAAGGCAGGTCCGCGCTCACGGTGATGAGCACCACCTCATCTCCGAAGCGAGCTACCTCCTGATCGAACCGCCGCGTCTGGGCGTCACACACCCCGGTATCCAGGGAGGGGACGACGCTGAGGATGCGGACCTTACCATCGGTGGTGCGGATACGGAAGGGGGTGAGATCGGGGGCGACCAGCTCCACATCGGGCGCCGGATCGCCCACCTGCAGGGGTTCCCCGATCACCGTCAGCGGCTTTCCACGAAACGTCACCGCTCCGAAACGCTCCACCGTCATGCGCCACCTCCCACGGGTTGGATCCGCCCGGGCGCGAGCATCTTCCACAGCGCCCGAACGGAAGAGGACGTGGATTATTCTAACAAGAGGATGAAGGAGGATCCACTTTTCCCACTCGCTTCCCTGCGCAGGGCTGCGTCTAGATGAAAAACGGGGGCGGCGTGCAGCCGCCCCCATGGGAGCCTCCAGCCGACTGCCCCACCCGCTCACTCCTCCAGGGTGGAAAGATCCCCCTCGGGGAGGCCCAGGGCGCGGGCGCGGAGCACCCGGCGCATGATCTTACCCGAGCGGGTCTTGGGCAGCTTGTCCACGAAGTGGATAGCTTCCGGCCGGGCAATGGGGCCGATCAGCTTGGCCACGTGCTGACGCAGCTCCTCCGCCAACTGCTCGCTGGGGGCATAGCCGGCCTTGAGGATCACATAGCAGTGGATCCCCTCGCCCTTCACCTCGTGGGGCAGGCCGATGGCCGCTGCCTCGGCCACCGCTGGGTGGGCCACCAGCGCCGACTCAATCTCCGCCGTCCCCAGCCGGTAGCCGCTCACCTTGAGCACATCGTCCACCCGCCCGATGATATAGAAATACCCATCCTCGTCCCGCCGGGCGGAGTCCCCGGTGAAGAACCACCCGGGATACTTGGACCAATAGGTTTGCACATAGCGATCGGGATCGCCGTAGATGGTGCGGGTCATCCCGGGCCACGGCGTCTGGATCACGAGGTAGCCCTCCACTCCCGGCGGGCAGGGCTGGCCGTTCTCATCCACCACATCGGCGGCGATGCCCGGGAAGGGCAAGGTGGCCGATCCCGGCTTCAGCGGGATGCAGGGCATAGGGGTGATCATAAAGCCGCCCGTCTCCGTCATCCACCAGGTGTCCATGATCGGGCAGCGCCCCTTCCCGATCACTCGATAATACCAACGCCACGCCTCCGGGTTGATCGGCTCCCCCACAGTACCCAGCAGGCGAAGAGAAGAGAGATTGCGCCGGTTGGGCCACTCATCGCCGAACCGCATCAGCCCCCGAATGGCCGTTGGGGTGGTGTAAAGCACCGTCACGCCGTACCTCTCCACGATGCTCCACCAGCGGTCAGGATAGGGATACGTCGGCGCGCCCTCATACATCACACTGGTGGCCCCCAGCATCAGGGGAGCATAGACGATGTAAGAATGACCGGTCACCCACCCCGGATCCGCTGTGCACCACCAGACATCCTCATCCTTGATGTCGAACACCCACTTCATCGTCGTGTAGATGAAGACCGCATAGCCCCCATGGACGTGGACCTGGCCCTTGGGGGCACCGGTGGTGCCGGAGGTGTAGAGGATGTAGAGGGGATCCTCGGCGTCGGTGATCTCCACGGGGCACTCGCCCTGGGCGAAGGGCAACCGCGCCAGCTCATCATAGAAATAGTCCCGCCCCGGCTCCATGGGCACCTCGTGGCGGGTGCGGCGGACCACCAGCACATGCTCCACGGAAGGGGTGCGCTTGACCGCTTCGTCCACCGTCCGCTTGGTCTCCACGATCCGCCCGTTGAGGTGGCCGCCGTCGGCGGTGATCACCAGCCGGGACTTGGAGTCCTCAATGCGGGTGTGAAGGGCTTCGACGGAGAAGCCGGCGAAGACCACGCTGTGGATGGCCCCGATGCGGGCGCAGGCCAGCATAGCGATGGGGAGCTCGGGGATGCGGGGCATGTAGATGGTCACCCGATCACCCTTGCGCACCCCCATAGCCTTCAGGACATTGGCGAAGCGATTGACTTCCTTATAAAGATCATAATAACTCAAGACCCGGCGCTCGCCGTTCTCCCCCTCCCAGTAGAGGGCCACCTTATTCTTGCGCCAAGTCTTCATGTGGCGGTCCACCGCATTGTAGCAGATATTGAACTGGCCGCCGACGAACCACTTGTAGAAGGGCTTATTCCGATCATCCAGGACGCGGTCCCACTTGCGGAACCACTCCAGCTCGTCGGCCCGCTCGGCCCAGAACGCCTCGAGGTCCTGCATGGCCCGCCGGTAGAGGGAGGGGTAGTCCTTGATGTACGCCCGCTCGAGGACCTCGGGGGAAGGATAGTAAACCTCGCCGCTCAGGTGGCGGATGTCCGCCAGCACCTCCCTCACCGTCATGGCCCCTCCTTTCAGAATCATGTCGTTTGGGGGATAATGCTTAAGATACAAAGCGGGGATGCTTCCATTTTATGGTGAAGCGAGAGACCCTGTCAAGCAACTTCTCCTGCCACGGCCTCAGGAGGCCCACGCACGTCCCTCACCCCTTCCTGCCCCAAAACGCCCAGCGCCACATGGAAATCCGCATCGCAGCGTTGGACGTGGATACCGGTTTGAAGATGACGCGAACCGTCAGGGCGCGAGAGATCGGTGAGGAATGCCCATGCTGGCCAGATCGAGGTATCGCATCCAACCAGCCCGCCAGGGAGGGACCACCCATTGGAGAAATGCGACGGGGTCCGGGCGGCCGCCCGGACCCCAATCCCGACAATCGGAAACCATCTTTCACCACACCGCGATCAGACGCACCGGCCCGCCGGAGGCCCCCTCGATGCGCAGGGCGCCCACGAACACCATGGCGCCCGCCGGCGGGATCCGGCCCAGGTTGGCCACGTTCTCCAACCCCCACTTGTTGGCCGGCAGGATCGTGTAGTGGGTCTTGAAATCCTTCGAGGCCCCGTAATCCAGGCTCAGCGTGTCCACCCCGATCCCCACGATGTTGCGCTCGCGCAGCAAGAACTCCGCCGTGTCGGGATGGAAGCCCGGGAAGTGCATCACGCCCTGGTCGTCCATGTTGCGGAAGGCCGCCTCATCGTTCACCCGTGCCCCCCACCCGCTCCACATGAACACCACGGCCCCATCGGGCAGCCGCCCGTAGCGCCGCTCCCAGGCGAGGATGTCCTCCGGCACCACCTGGGCGTCCGGGTTGCGCTGCGCCCGACCGCGGATGTCGATGACAGCAGCTGGGGCCACCAGGACCTCAGCCGGGAGCCGCTCGAGGGTGAGGGCGTTCTTCCCGAAGTGGACCGGGGCGTCCATATGAGTGCCGTGGTGCTCGTAGATGTGCCAGCGGTTGGCGTAGAAGCCGTGCTGGGCGTGGTTGAAGACGTTCTCGATCTGAAGCCGGGGCGCCCCCGGCCAGATGGGAAAGTTCGGGTTCTGCACGTAGGTGAGATCCACCTTGCGCCGGAACACTCGGGCGGTGGCCCGCACCATCACCCCCACGGGGGCTGAGGCCGCTTCCCCATACAGCGGCCGGCGCCAGGAGACAAACCCATGGGCGCTCACGACGGTGGCGGCGGGATGAGGGGCCACCTGATACCGGAAGGGCCCCAGAGTACCCTTGGGGGGAACGCCCTCCGCCAGCCACACGGCTGACTGAAGATCGCTGGACTCGGCCTCGAAGCCCCGGAACCAGGCGCCAGGTGGGGTGGCAGTGGCGGCGACGAAGTCCGCGTTGCGGGGGACATGACCGGCGACGTAGAGGTCGGAGACGGGCTCCTCGGTGAGGTTGCGGACAGTGAGGGTGAAGGTCACGAGGTCGCCCTCGCGGGTGCCGGTGATTTCCACAGCCAGCCAGGGCCAAATCGCTGGCTGGGGCCGGGGGAGGGCGGCGGTGGCCATCGCGCCGCCTAGCATCTTGAGGAAATCCCGACGGCTGTAAATCCGTGCCATCGCCTCATAGACTTGCGGTCCGCACATGGCTCCCTCCTGATCCATTCCAGAGATGTGCGGAGCCGGAACCCTACCCCGCGCGTTCGGGTTTCATATTGCGACATAGCTATGACGGGGAAGAGATCCGCAGGCTCCGGTCTTTTCTATATATA
>JBEPYX010000169.1:0-4781 GCA_041641155.1 Thermoflexus sp. | reverse complement strand
ATCCACCCCGGGCCCCAATCGCTGCTCCAGGTACTGCTCCAGCGGCCGCGCCTTCTCCCGGACTTCGGAGACGGCGAAGGTGGGCTGCACCGCGATCACCAGCCGCGTTGGGGTCCGCTGCGGGGCACACGCAGCCCCCCATCCCAACGCGATTCCTATCAGCAGCAACCACCGCTGGAGAAGCGAAGAGCGCATCGGATCCCTCCCGATGAGATGCTGCATAGAACACTGTAACGATCCTGGGAGGGGTCTGTCAATAGAGAAGAGTTAATCGATAAATTTTCAATACGCTTTTTAAAATAAGTAACCTCGTTTAACGGCCAGACGAACAGAGGCTCGGGGGGACAGGGGGCAGGCGATGGCTCAAGCCAGTTCAAACGTCAATGCCACCTCCCAGGCCTCCCCCGGATTCAGGCGCAGGAGCCAGTGGGCGGTCAGGCTGGTCCCCTCGTAGACCCGCTCGAAGCCGGCCTCGGAGTTCGCGATCGCCTCCAGGGGGAACTGCCACCAGGCGGCCGGCCGGCTGAGGCGGATGATGATCCGCCCCCACCATTCGTTGACGATGGCCAGCTCATCGGATTCGGGGAGGGCTTCCCGCGTGGCAAAGGGGCGCAGCTGCCCATCGGGCCACACCGTGTAGGCCTTCTCGCTGTCGCCGCCGGACATGCCCCAGTTGATCTCAACGCCGAACCGGACGTGGACCGGGGAGAGGCCGGTGGGCGTCAGGCGGTAGGTGACGTGCAGGATCGGCCGATCGGGCAGGACCTCGATCGTCTTCTCCAAGCGCATGGGCTTCGGTCCTTCGGGATCCCAGATGTGGCCGTCGCGGCGGAGGACGACCCGGGGGATGGGCTCGGCCTGGAGGGCGGCCAGCGCGTAGGGCTGGTTGACGAAATCCCCCCACTCCGCATACTGAGATCGATAGAATGCCTCCAGCGGGGTGTCCGGGGCCATGAAGTGATCAATGAGCCCGGCCCGCGGATACCAGTCCTCGATCAACCGCTCCTCGAGGCCGAGCTCCTTCACCCGCACCCGATGCGTGTGGATGCTCTCCAGGCGTCCCTCCTGGCCGGCCCGCACGATCTCCCCTCGGGCCGCGGCCTGCTGGAGCACCGCGTGATATCCTTCGCGGTGCCGCGTCATCACGTTCAACAGGTTCAGGGCCGCGTCCCGGCGATCCCATTCCAGGATCTGGCCGCCCTGGTGTGGGCGGATCAAGAGCCACTGGTCCGGCGTGCCGATCACGATCTCTTCCTGTGTGTCGGCGTCGAAATCCACGCGCTCCACATATGCCCACGGCCCTTTCCCCCACCGGACCTCATCGGCGATGGCCTCGGCGGTGATCAAGTGCTGGTAGTTGGCCTCCCGGATGTGGAAGAGGTAGGTGCCGCCGAACACCCCGTGCCAGTAGGGGCAGTTGCACTGGCCGGCCCACACGTGGTCCAGGGCCTCCGCGCGGCGCTCCGGGTCGGGGAGGGCGTGGGCCTTCCGGCTGACCCAGAGCATCTTCTTGTGCATCTGGTTCACCTCTGGGTATTTGGCCAGGAAAACCCGCCAGAACCCTCCCCGGAGGAAGCGGAGGAGATCCCATCGGCCTTCGGCTTGCAGCTGATGTTTGAGGGCCGTGAGCGCCTCCGAGGCCTCGGGGGGCAGGGCCCACTCGCCCATCTCATCGTAGGAGGCCGTGGGCAGATAGATCCGGCCGAGGGGTGGGAAGCGGGCCGCGAACTCCCCTGGAGGGAGGGGGACGAGCCAGTCGGCGTTTTCCTCTAAGGCGGTGAAGAATTCCTCGATCCACCCCCGATCCCAGCAGTGCACGTCGGTCCCCGGCCATAGGCCGAACTTCTCCCCGTCGTCCCCCATCACCGCCACCCGGGGCGGGGCGCCGGGGGGGAGGGGCCGCTCGGCCTGCTCCCGAAGCCAAGCGATCACCTCGGGGACGGAAGCCCAGGGGATCGTGTAGCGGAGGTGCTTGGAGGTGCCGAAGACCTTCAGGGGATATCCCAGCTCCTCGGTCACGTAATAGCCGAAGAGATCCTCATCGGTCAGCCCCACGGCTTTGAAGTGGGTATCATCCAGGATGGTGTATCGAAGGCCTGCGGCCGCCAGGGCGCGGGGGAGGTGGGGTTCCCAGACCCGCTCCGCCAGCCAGAAGCCGGTGGGCTCCACCCCGAAGTCGGCGCGCACCGCCTCGATGTGCTTGCGGATCTGGCCCGCCTTGTCCTCATCGGGGATGACGGCCAGGATGGGCTCGTAATATGCCCCGGCCATGATCTCCACCTGCCCCCGCTCCACCAGACGGCGGACCCGGGGGAGGAAGTCCGGTCGATGCGCCCGCAACCAGTCCCGCAAGGGCCCGGTGTAGTGCAGCGCGACCCGAACCCCTGGGTGGCGCTCCAGGGCGGCGATCATGGGCTCATAGGCGCGATGATAGGCTTCCTCAAAGACCCAATCGAAGTTCCCCACCGGCTGGTGGTTGTGGAAGGCCAGGGCCAGGTAGATTCGCTTCCTCATCGCATTTCTCCATCCAAGGGGATAGACACAGCGATGGTTCCTAGTTAGGTAAAGCGCTTTATCTTGAAATGAGCATACTCAGATCGGCGTGATCTGTCAACGGCGGCGTGGGGGACAAGGGGATTTCCCGTTCAAACCGGCGCGATGACCCCGACGGTGGTGCCGCTGGGGAGATGGAGGTCGGGGAAGTCTTCGGGGGTTGTGTCGCTGGCGATGATGCAGTTGCGCCCGACGCGGGCGTTGGGCGGGATGATGGCGTTCTTCCCCACCAGGGTCAGCCCAGAGGAAAGGTCCCCCAGTCGGTTCGGGCTGTAATCCATTCCATACCCCAGGTGGGCCTCCGCCCCCACGATCACGTTCTTATCCACGATGCAGCGATCCACTATCGCGCCCGGCTCGATGACCGAATCGGTCATGATCACGGAGTAGCGGACCACTGCGCCCCGCTTCACCCGGACGCCCGGGGAGAGCACGCTGTATTCCACGGTCCCTTCGATGATGCAGCCGTCGGAGATCAGGCTGTGGGCGACGTGGGCGCCGGTGCGGATGTTGACCGGCGGCCGCTCCTCGCTGCGGGTGTGGATCACCCATTCACGGTCGTGGAGATCCAGCGGCGGGTTGTCCGTCAAAAGATCCATGTGGGCCTCCCAGTAGGCCTGCACCGTCCCCACATCCACCCAATAGCCGCTGAACCGGTAGGCGTAGACTCGATAGGCCTCGATCATCTTCGGGATGACGTCCTTGCCGAAATCGTGGCTGCTGTTCGGATCCCGGGCGTCCTCGATGAGGACTTCGCGCAGCACCTCGGGGCGGAAGACGTAGATCCCCATGGAGGCCAGCGTCCCCCGGGGGCGGATCGGTTTCTCCTCGAAGCGGACCACTCGGCCGTCTCCGTCGGTCTCCAGGATCCCGAACCGCGAGGCCTCCTCGGGGGCCACCGAGAGGGCGGCGATGGTGAGATCAGCATTCCGCTCCACGTGCAGGCGGATCATCGGGTTGTAATCCATCTTATACACGTGGTCGCCGGCGAGGATGAGGACGTGGGCCGGCCGGTGGTGCTCGATGAAGTCCAGGTTCTGGTAGATCGCGTCCGCCGTTCCGTGATACCAGTCGGAGTCCGCGCGTCCCAGGTAGGGGGTAAGGATCCAGACCCCGCGGTGGAACCCGTTGAGGTCCCACGGCGCCCCGCTGCCGATGTGCTCATGGAGCGAGCGGGGCCGGAACTGAGTGCACACCCCGACCAGATAGATCCCGGAGTTGACGCAGTTGGAGAGGGTGAAGTCGATGATGCGATATTTGCCCGCGAAGGGGACAGCCGGCTTGGCCCGCTTCTGGGTGAGGATGCTGAGGCGGGTGCCCTTGCCGCCCGCCAGGATCATCGCCACCGTGCGCATACGCGCTTCCCCATCCCCGCATGCCCCGGATCTTGCCCCCCACCCCGGCCCGAGGGGAGGAGGCGGCCGCGACGGCCCGCCTCCTTACGGATTATGCCACGCCGCTGCCTGCTGGTAAAGACGTTCATAGGCCTGGGCCGAGGCCGCCCATGAGAAGTCCCGGGCCATCGCCCGGCGCTGGGCCGCGCGCCAAGCGGGCGGATCTCGGTAGAGGGCGAGGGCGCGATCCACCGCGGCGAGGAAGGCCTCTGGGGAGAAGGGGAAGAACACGAACCCGACGCCGTCCTCCTTCGTGACGTCGCGCACCGTGTCGCTCAACCCGCCCACGGCGTGGACCAGGGGGAGGGCGCCGTAGCGCATGGCGATCATCTGGCCCAGGCCGCAGGGCTCGAACTTTGAGGGCATCAGGAAGACATCGGCCCCTCCATACAGCAGGCGCGAGAGCCTTTCGTCGAAGGCCAGCCGGACGCCGGCCTGGCCGGGGAAGCGGGCAGGCCAGCTGGCGAGGGCCGCTTCGTATTCCGGCATCCCCGTCCCTAGGATCACCAACTGGATCCCCCGGGCGAACAGGGCGTCCGCCGTTTGTAAGAGCAGATCGAGCCCTTTCTGCTCAATCAGCCGTCCGATGAAGGCGAAGAGGGGGATCTCCGCCCGCTCCGGCAGGCCGAAGGCTTCCTGGGCCGCCCGCTTGTTCTCGGCACGCCGCTCCAGGGTCTCTGCGTCGAATCGAGCCGCCAGGGCGGGGTCCGTCCGCGGATCCCATGCCTCGGGGTCGATGCCGTTGAGGATGCCGAAGAGGCGATCGGCCCGGCGCCGGAGCAGCGGCTCCAGTCCGAACCCGAATTCCGGGGTGAGGATCTCCTGGGCGTAACG
>JBEPYX010000168.1:0-4786 GCA_041641155.1 Thermoflexus sp. | reverse complement strand
CCGGCGCGTGTCCGGGTGGAGGTGGACCCCCAGCGCCTCCGGCCGGTGGAGATCCCGGTCAGCGCGGCCGACATCGCCCGAATCCGGGAGCGCCTGGGATGGCAGCCCACCATCCCCTTGGAGCAGTCCCTGCGGGATGTGCTAGAGGAATGGCGGGCGCGGGCCCGGGAGGAACGAAGGCGGCGATCCACCCCTTGATCTCGTGGGGGCGGGGCGTCCAAGCCGCCACCTGAAGCGATCCCTCCAACCCACCAGCGGCATCTTCCCTGGTCGGGCCCTTTCGACGACCGGCAAGGCAGAAATCCAAAGCGGAGGCACAGGAGAATGGAGCGGAAACGCGCCCTGATCACTGGGATCACCGGTCAGGATGGATCCTACCTGGCAGAGTTCCTGCTGGAAAAGGGCTACGAGGTCATTGGAATGGTGCGGCGCACCAGCACCATCAATTTCGAGCGGATCCGCCACATCCAGGACCGCATCACCCTGGTCCAGGGGGATCTGCTGGATCAGTCCTCCCTGATCGACATCCTGCGGGAATACCGGCCCCATGAAGTCTACAACCTGGCTGCTCAGTCCTTCGTGCCCACGTCCTTCAAGCAGCCTGTGCTCACCGGGGAGTTCACCGCCCTGGGGGTCACCCGCCTGCTGGAGGCCATCCGCCTGGTGGACCCCACGATCCGCTTTTACCAGGCGTCCAGCAGCGAGATGTTCGGCAAGGTCAAAGAGGTCCCTCAGAACGAAAACACCCCCTTCCACCCCCGCAGCCCGTATGGAGTGGCCAAGGTATACGCCCACTGGATCACCGTGAATTACCGGGAAAGCTA
Organism: Thermoflexus sp.; assembly: GCA_041641155.1. Taxonomy (GTDB): domain Bacteria; phylum Chloroflexota; class Anaerolineae; order Thermoflexales; family Thermoflexaceae; genus Thermoflexus. Next base: position 3,962 of record JBEPYX010000168.1, on the reverse strand, counting down.
CGGGATGTTCGCTGTCTCGGGGATCTGCTTCAACCACGAGAGCCCCCGCCGGGGCCTGGAGTTCGTCACCCGCAAGATCACCTACACAGCGGCGAAGATCAAGCTGGGCCTGGCCCACGAGCTCCGCTTGGGCAACCTGGAGGCTCGCCGGGATTGGGGTTACGCGCCGGATTACGTGCGGGCCATGTGGTTGATGCTGCAGCAGGACGAGCCGGAGGACTACGTGATCGCCACCGGGGAAACCCACTCCGTCCGCGAGTTTGTGGAGCTGGCCTTTGATTACCTGGGGCTGGACTGGAGGAAATACGTGGTGGTGGATCCCGCCCTCTACCGCCCGGCGGATGTGGACCTTCTGGTGGGAGACGCCACCAAGGCGCGGGCCAAACTGGGCTGGGCGCCTTCGGTGAGCTTCGAGCAGCTGGTGAAGATCATGGTGGACGCGGACCTGGAGCTGGTCAAGCAGGAATACGGGATCCGGGAGGGGTGAGATGACGGTCATCCGCTTCGGCACCGACGGGTGGCGTGGCCGCATCGCCGACGACTACACCTTCGCCAACGTCCGGCGATGCGCCCAGGGTTTCGCCCAGTGGCTGCTGGACACCGGCCAGGCGGAGGGGGGCGTGGTGATCGGCTACGATCACCGGTTTGCCTCCGAACACTTCGCCGAGGCCTGCGCGGAGGTCCTGGCCGGCAACGGCATCCGGGCGTACCTCTGCGATCGCGCAGTCCCCACCCCGGTGATCAGCTATAGCATCGTGGCCCGGGGCGCGGCCGGGGCCATCAACATCACCGCCAGCCACAATCCCCCCACGGACAACGGGTTCAAGGTCCGCAACCGCTTCGGCGGGGCCGTGGATCCCCAGGGCCTCCAGGAGATCGAGGCCCGCATCCCGCCGGACGAGCGGGGGGTGAAGCGGATGCCCCTGGCGGAGGCGCGGGCGAAAGGGCTGGTGGAGCTCTTCGACCCGGCGCCCGCTTACATCGAGCACCTGCAGTCCCTTGTGGATCTGGAGGCCCTCCGCCAGGCGGACCTCACCCTGGTGGTGGATCCCATGTGGGGGAGCGGAGCCGGCTGGCTGCGGCGCTTGCTCTCCCCCGGGCGCATCCGCATCGTCGAGATCCACGGCGAGCGCAACCCGATCTTCCCTCGGATGAAACGCCCGGAGCCCATCCCCCCTAACCTGAACGACCTCCAGGACCAGGTGCGAGCTCAGAAAGCCGACGTAGGGATCGCGACGGATGGGGACGCCGATCGGGTGGGCCTGGTGGACGAGCGGGGGGAGTTTGTGGATCAGCTGCGGGTCTATGGCCTGCTGGCCCTCTACCTCCTGGAGGTACGGGGCCAGCGGGGCCCCATCGTCAAAACCCTCTCCACCACCTCAATGCTGGAGAAACTGGGGGAGCGCTACGGGGTCCCCGTCTATGAGACCGGCGTTGGTTTCAAGTATGTGGCCCCGAAGATGCTGGAGACGAACGCCCTGATCGGGGGCGAGGAGAGCGGCGGCTTTGCCTTCCGCGGGCATCTGCCCGAGCGGGACGGGATCTTGGCCGGCTTATATCTGCTGGATCTCATGGTCCGGACGGGGAAGCGGCCCTCCCAGCTGATCGAGTGGCTCTTCCAACTGGTCGGGCCCCACTATTACTCACGGATCGACGTGGAGTTCCCACCAGAGCGCCGGTGGGAAACGAAGGCCCGCCTGGATCAGGCCCGCCCGGAGCGCCTGGCGGGGCTTCCGGTGGTCCGGGTGGATCGCAGCGATGGCTACAAGTTCTACCTGGAGGACGGCGGCTGGCTGCTGATCCGGTTCTCCGGAACCGAGCCCCTGCTGCGGATCTACACGGAGACCACCACACCAGAGCGGGTGCCGCAGCTGCTCGCCGCGGGCCGCCAGCTGGCCGGGCTGGAATGAGGCGCAAGACCCTGGGCGACGTGACCATGAGCACCCTCATCGACACCCATTGCCATCTGGATGATCCCGCCTTCGATGCGGACCGGGGGGAGGTGCTGGCCCGGGCGCGGGCGGCTGGCGTGGAGGCGCTGGTGATCCCCTCAGTGACCCTGGAGGGGATCCCAGCGGCCCGGGCGCTGGCCGAGCGCCATCCGGGGATCTACACCGCGGTGGGGATCCATCCCCACGCCGCCAAGACATTCTCCCTGGAGGCGCTGGCCCAGCTCCGGGCGTGGGCCCAGAGCCCCAAGGTGGTGGCGATCGGGGAGATCGGCCTTGATTTCTTTCGAGATCTCTCCCCCCGGGCCGTCCAGCGGGACGCCTTCCGGGCCCAGCTCGAGCTGGCCGGGGAGCTGGGGCTGCCGGTGATCATCCACCAGCGCCAGGCCTCGGAGGAGGTCATGGAGGAACTGGAGCGATGGATGGCTGGCCGCCCGAGCGCCCGGGGGGTGCTCCACGCCTTCTCGGGGGATCTCACGATGGCGCGGGCGGCCGTCGCATGGGGGTTCGCCCTGGGGATCGGGGGGCCCATCACCTACCCGAGGTCCGAGCGCCTCCGCGAGGCGGTGCGGGCGGTGGGCCTGGCCGCGCTGGTGCTGGAGACCGACGCGCCCTATCTGCCGCCCCAGCCTCACCGCGGGCAGCGCAATGAGCCCGCCTACCTCCGGTGGGTCGTAGAGGCCCTGGCCCGCGTCCTGGGCGCTCCGGAGGAGGAGATCGCCGCGCAGACCTCCCGGAACGCCCGGCGGCTCTTCCGGCTCCCGGAAGATGGACCCTCCTCAGCGCCCCCACCGCGGTGAGCTCCTCCGGCCTGCGTTGGGATGCCTCAACGGCGCTGCCTTTCCCCATGGGATCCCCAGTGACGGAACCCTCGGACTGCTTTAAAATGGAGCAATGAGCGCAGTCCTCCGGTAGCATCCTGAACCAGGTTGATCGGAATGTTTCCCACCACACACCCTGGACCGGCATGGCCGATGATTCAGGAGTGGCTCCGCGCGGACCTGGAGCGGGTCGAAGCCCGGATGCGCGAGATCCCGCTGGCCTTCGAGCCCCTGAAAACGGCGGTGAACCACTTGCTCGCGGCGGGGGGCAAACGCATCCGCCCGATCCTGGTCCTCCTCACCGGCCAGCTCTATCGCCCGACGGACGAGGCGATGATCGACCTGGCGGCGGCGGTTGAGATGCTGCACACCGCCACCCTGGTCCACGACGACCTGATCGACGGCTCCCTCCTCCGCCGGGGGGTGCCCACCCTCAACGCCCTCTGGACCCCTGCGGCGACCGTGCTCACGGGCGATTACCTGTTCGCCTACGCTGCCTCCCTGGCCGCACGGACGGAAAACGTCCGCGTGATGGCGATCTTCGCCCGCACCCTCATGACGATCTGCGAGGGAGAGTTGCACCAGCAATTCGGGGACCACGCGGCCATGCTTCAGCGGGAGGACTACCTGCGGCGGATCTACGCCAAGACCGCGGCGATGTTCGAGCTGGCCACGGAGGCAGCGGCGGTGCTAGCCGGGGCGCCGGAGCCGCAGGTCGAGGCCCTGCGGCGATACGGGGTGGATCTGGGCATGGCCTTCCAGATCATGGACGATGTCCTGGATTTCACCGGGGACATGCAGGCTCTGGGCAAGCCCGTCGGCAACGACCTGCGCCAGGGGCTGGCGACCCTCCCTGTCCTGCTCTACCTCGAGAAGTACCCCGACGACCCGCTGATCCGTGGGATTCTGGCGAGGAACTTCGGAGATGAAGCCATGATCGAGGAGGCCGTGCGCCGGATCCAGAGCTCCGAGGCCATCCGGCGCGCCATTGCCGAGGCGGAAGCCTTTGTGCGTCGGGGACAGGCCCACCTTGAAAGCCTGCCGGATGGCCCCGCGCGGGCAGCCCTGCGGGCCATGGGGGAGCACATCCTGCAGCGGGATCGGTGAGGATCTAGCAGGACGATGGACGTGTCGGTCATCATCGTGAGCTGGAATGTGTGGGAATGGCTCGCCCCCTGCTTGGCCTCGGTGC